>JBILRK010000075.1:0-7252 GCA_044372705.1 Saprospira sp.
TCCCGAAGCAATTGAACTACTTAAAAAAGATCCGGCACTTATTTATGCCAATGAGATGTACAATAGCTATGCTGCATCATTCGCTCAAGGTTCTTCGGAGTTTGCATCTGAAGAAAACCGTCTGTTACAGCTCTATGTGGAAGGTTTACTGACCATGTTTCCAAAGAAGAAAAACTGGGCCGATGCCAACTCAACCCTGCGCATTGCTTATGGTAAAATTGAAGGCTCTGCACCACACGATGGCATGACTTACAAGCATTTTACTACGATTGATGGTATCATGCAAAAGTATGACCCGGCAAATCCCGATTTTGAACTCACTCAGCGTTTCATCGATTTGTACAATAAAAAAGATTTTGGAAATTATACACAGGACGGAAACCTTTGGGTTTGTTTCACCGCATCAAATCATACCACTGGTGGAAATTCCGGATCCCCGGTTATTGACGGGAAAGGCAATCTCATTGGTATTAATTTCGACCGTAGCTGGGAAAGCACGATGAGCGATTTCATTTTTGACCCTTCGCGTTGTCGCAATATTGTGGTTGACGCCCGTTATGTACTATGGGTCATTGAAAAATATGGAGAGGCTGGACATCTGTTGAAGGAAATGAAAATTGTGAAATAGCGTCTTTTGTAGCAGATTTCTTTTTGTCTTTGTGTAAAATGATACCGCAGCAATGATATTTTGAAAAGATTAAACAACGGGGATCCTCGTCAAAATAATAAGGCTATAGAAAAATCCCCATAGATGCGAAATATTGATTTTTTTTGTTATTTTTATGTAAGGAAAATTTCGAAGCGATAAAAATACTTATTGTGATCTAATACAGATATAATCATGGCAGTATGGAGTTTTCCTTCATACTGCTTTTTAATTTAATAATCTCATGGGAAAATTATTTACCTCTTTATTGTTGATGTTAAATGTGTTTAATTTAAATGCACAGAAGTATGACTATATATGGAAAAATTCACCTGAAATAAACCTATCAGGAAACCCTTATGGAAAAAGTCCGATTTTGAAAATTGATTTTAACGCTTTTACTCCATTGATTACAGTAGATTCAACTCTATATCCCACTATGTTTGGAGCATTATCGTGCATGTCTGATAGTAGTGGAAGTTTTTTATATTATTGCAATGGAACTAAAATAATTGATTCGAACAACAATATTTTACTGAATGGAGACAGTATAAATTTTGGCTCATATAGTACTCTTGAACCGAATATAAAATCAGGGTATCCTGTTATAGATGGGATTATTTCATTACCAAATCCCGGGAATCAGAATTTATATGATATATTACACATTAAAATTGACAGTTATCCGGAACCTTACATGAATCCACACCAACTTTTGCATACAAGAGTAGATATGAGTTTAAATGCCGGTTTGGGTGCAGTCGTTTATAAAAATAAGCAGCTTATAGAAGACAGTTTGACAAGAGGTCAACTGCAGGCAGTAAAACATGCAAATGGGATAGACTGGTGGATCTTGGTATCGGAGCAAAACACCAATGGATATTACAGTTTTTTATTAAAGGCTGATACCTTGGAAGGTCCTTTTTATCAGCAAATAGGAAGAAATATTTATTCTTGGCCGGGTTTTGGTCAGGCCTGTTTCTCTCCGGACGGAACGAAATATGCACGCGTGGAGGACGATTTGGATATCTATGATTTTGACAGGTGTTCAGGTATATTATGTAACCATAAGTATTTGGAAATAAATGGATGGTATGATATAAATAATTTTGGGTTC
Source organism: Saprospira sp. (assembly GCA_044372705.1). Lineage (GTDB taxonomy): Bacteria > Bacteroidota > Bacteroidia > Chitinophagales > Saprospiraceae > Saprospira. Next base: position 1,764 of record JBILRK010000075.1, read on the forward strand.
GGAGGTTGTGCTTTTTCACCAAATAGTCGTTTTGTTTACATATCACAAGGTTTTGAATTATATCAATTAGATTTATGGTCTAACTCATTAGATTCAGGACTTTTACTTATTGACAACAGAGACCCAGGAATAGACTTAGGGCATCATTTATTACGTTTAGCACCAAATGGAAAAATTTATACAAGCGGAGGAGAATTTAGGATTTCAACAATACACCAACCTGACAATTATGGACTTTCCTGTGACTTTCAGTATGAAGATTTGCTATTACAAACATTTCTCACGTCTTCTTTCCCCCCCAACTTCCCGCACTATCGCATGCCTGCACAGGACTCCTGCCCGCCCTGCGGTACTTTTTCCGGGGTGGAAGAGGTAGATGAAGAAATCATTGCCTTGGGAGAAGATTTTTTTTTATTCCCTAACCCTGCTTCACAAACCTTGAATCTGGTCTATAATGGCAGTTCTGATAAATCGCATCAGATTAGCATCAGTAACAGCCTTGGTCAAATTTTATACAAAAATGAAGCTGTAAACACCAATTTACAAATAAATGTCAGCCAATGGAATAATGGCATTTATTTTCTTACAGTTTCAGAAGATGGAAAACTTGTGGGAACTAAATCGTTTGTGATTTCACATTAGAAATTATGTGATTAAAGCCTGCCCTAATTCATTTAGGTCAGGTATTTTATAAATTAATTCCACGCAATGAGATGAAACACACTTTTAATTTAAAAAATATAATAATAATCTTAGGTTTGTTAATACTTTTTCCGATTGGCGTAAATGCCCAAAAGCATGATTATGTTTGGAAAATGGCTTACGATATGAATATTCCAAGTCAGCCTTATGGCAAAAGTCCTATTTTGACTATTGATTTCAATTATTCATCACCAATTTTGACTTTAGATTCTACACTATATCCTGTTATGTTTACCCTATCTTCGATGTCAGACAGTTCGGGAAATTTCTTATTCTACTGTAACGGCAATAAAGTTGTTGATGAAAATAATGACATAATGCAAAATGGAGATAGTATAAATTTTGGTGCTTTCAGCAGATTAAACCCGCTTGTCGTAAGGGGTTATGCAGTAATTGACGGCGTTATTTCATTGCCAAATCCCGGAAATCAGAATTTATATGACATATTCCACATTAAAATCGATAGTTATCCGGAACCTTATATGAATCCGCACCAACTTTTACATACAAGAGTAGATATGAGCTTAAATGCCAGTTTGGGTGCAGTCGTTTTTAAGAATAAACTGCTTATTGAAGACAGTTTAACAAGAGGACAACTGCAGGCTGTAAAACATGCAAACGGCATAGACTGGTGGATCTTGGTGTCAGAACAGAACACAAACGGCTATTACAGTTTTTTATTAAAAGAAGATACCCTGGAAGGGCCTTTTTATCAGCAGATCGGAAGAAATATTTATTCTTGGCTAGGCTACGGCCAGGCCTGTTTCTCACCGGACGGAACAAAATATGCCCGTTTTGAAGATGATCTGGATATTTACGATTTTGATAGGTGTACAGGGGAGCTTTGTAACCATAGATTTGTTGAAATTGATGGCTGGCTTGATATTACAAACCGAATACCACAAGGAGGCTGCGCCTTTTCCCCTTCTGGTCGTTTTGTTTACGTCACACAACTATATGAACTTTTCCAGATAGATTTATGGGATGTCAATCCTGATTCTTCTCTACACAGAATTGATTTTATTGATATTAACGACTCTTATCCCGGTTATAACTTATGCAGATTAGCTCCGGACAACAAGATTTATATAGGTGGACATTATGACACCGCATGGTCGGTTATCAATGCGCCGGACAACTACGGTACTGCTTGTAATACATCTTACAAAAGTTTTTATCTTGGTGGCGTTTTAGATTGTTTTTCCCTCCCCAACTTCCCGCACTATCGCATGCCTGCACAGGACTCCTGCCCGCCCTGCGGTACTTTTACAGCAGTTCCACAGCTGGAAGTGTCGGAATTGACAAGTATAAAAGTATATCCAAACCCTGCACACAATGGGCGCTTCAACATAGCAGCGCAGCAAAGCCCTGACTATCTACAAATACATGACCTGCTCGGTCGTCTCCTTTTGGAGGAAGCATGGGACAATGCGGGGTCGGAAAAAGAAATACAACTACCCTCCGGCGCAAAGGGTGTTTATTTTGTAAGTGTTTGGAAGGATGGAAAGTTGTTGGGGAGAGAGAAAATTGTAAAATAATTTCTATATTTACAATTATAGACATACTTTAGACTTCTAATATTCTATTTCAACCACTTTTTAACATGTCATAATTATGAAAAAAATGATCTTTGTTGTGGCAATGCTGCTTGGAACAGTAAGCCTTTTTGCTCAGAAAGTACACACTGTTGATTATGAAAGCCAGGCCGACGTTAAGGTTTATGTTGTTGATTATGAAAGTCAGGCCGATTTGAAAGTTTACAAGGTACAATACGAAAGTCAGGCCGGAAATAATGACGGTAAATGGTATTTTACACAATATGAAAGCCAGGCTAAAAAGAAGATTTACTTCGTAAAATATGAGAGCCAGGCCGACATTAAAGTTTACTTCGTGAAATATGAAAGTCAGGCAGGATGGAACAATTCCTCCAAAAAACATAAGCTGTACTAAACAATACTCATAACTAAGTTTTCAAACGGGCATTCTTTTAGAGTGTCCGTTTTTTTTTATTAAATAGGTAAAAAAGAATTAATCCGACTAATTACATTCAAAAAAAGTCCCGATACCCGATACCTGATACCTGATACCCGATACAATACTAAAAAACTTATTAACTATTCTGAATTATATTCCCTATCTTTGCAAAGCTGTAGCGTGACGAAATGATGAAAGTTGAGGGTAATTTGGTTTTCCAAAATAAATCTGTCTTATTTTTTAACAGCTACCCTTTTCTTTATTATTAAAATGCAGGAATTGACTTTAAAGATTTTTTCCCTCGAAAGCCTCTTCAATTCCTGATAACACAATTTATGACTTTTGACAATTTAAATCTGATTGCGCCCATCCTCGACGCATTAAAAGAAGCAGGATACTCCACTCCCACTCCAATTCAGTCACAGGCAATTCCCGAAGTACTTCAGCAGCGCGACCTATTGGCCTGCGCACAGACCGGAACCGGAAAAACAGCTGCATTTTCATTGCCAATTATCCAGCTTTTGCAGGAACGCGGTGACAAAAACCTAAAACCAAAAAAAATCAGGGCACTGATTTTGACACCAACCAGGGAACTTGCCATTCAAATTGCCGAGCAAATTGATATTTACGGTAAAAACACCCAAATTAGGCAGACCGTTATTTTTGGCGGTGTGGGTCAGTCTCCACAGGTTGCCGCTATTCGCAAAGGTGTTGATGTGCTTATTGCAACCCCAGGTAGATTGCTAGACTTACACGGACAAGGTCTCATTGACCTGAAACATTTGGAAATATTTGTGCTCGACGAGGCCGACCGCATGCTCGACATGGGTTTTATTCATGATGTTCGTAAGCTATTGAAAATTATTCCAACGGAACGACAGTCTCTATTCTTTTCGGCAACAATGCCCGATAGCATCATCGACCTGGCCAATAGTATCTTGACAGATCCTGTAAATGTATCGGTAACGCCTGTTTCATCTACAACTGAGCTCATCGATCAGCAGCTTTATTTTACCGATGCTGAAGAGAAAAAACATCTGCTGCTTCACCTCTTGCAAAACGAACTGCAGGGACGTGCACTGGTGTTCACCCGTACAAAATACGGAGCTGATAAGCTGGCAAAATTTCTGAATCAATCTGGTATCAAAGCAGAGGCAATTCATGGCAATAAATCACAGCAGGCACGCCAATTGGCACTTTCACAGTTCAAAGCTTCTAAAATTAGAATCCTGGTGGCGACAGATATTGCAGCCCGTGGCATTGATGTAGAAGAACTGGAATATGTGTTCAATTTCGAAGTACCTAATGTGCCCGAAACCTATGTTCACCGCATCGGACGAAGCGGCCGCGCAGGGGTTAAAGGAACTGCAATTACCTTATGCGACGAAACGGAACGTCCTTTTGTAGCTGATATTCAGAAGCTGATAAAAATGGAAATTCCTTTGGTGGATAACCATCCATTCATAACCACAAGAGCAGCAAACCGCGAAGCCATTAGCCTCAAAGGTCCTGTCGTTGTAGTCAACAAGGTTAAAGGGCAACAGCCAAACAAGGATAATCAGGGTCAGAAAAAGAAAAAGAACTATGGAAGGCCTTGGAATAAAAATAAAAAATCAGAAAAATAAACTTAGAGCGGGCTTTGCCCGCTTTTTTTATCCAATCTTCTCTCTAGCCTCCTTCAGTTTTTTGCCAATCTGAAGTGTAAGGATATGATAAAACATGACAAAATCTGAAGCCAGACTAAAAGCCGGATAAATAAAGGTGGCCGGTTTGTTTTTTTCGAATACAAAGTGTCCGACCCATGCAAATCCATAGCCGCAAACTGGCCCCAGCAACAAAAGCCACCAATTTTGAGTTAATATTGCAAAAATGCAAATAAAAATAAACCCTCCGGTTCCAATAAAATGCAGCGTCCTGCTAATAGGGTCCTGGTGTTCTGTCAGATAGTAGGGATAGAACTCCCCCAGTGTTTTATATTTATATTCCTTTGCCATGCTCAACTTGTATTTAGTATTCTAAAAGTAACAAAAATTGTTAAAAACGTTGATTTTAAAGTCCAAAGATCTTAAAAATCTGCTCTCCGTAATTGGCTAAAATGGCAACAGCAAGCAGAACAAAAAATTGAAGTTCCGCTAATCGCTGATTTTTGATTGACTGAAGATTCAGGCTGATTAAAACAGATAAAGGAAGTCCAAGCAAGCTCAAGCTATTGGCATCAATTTTACTATTTCCAATCCAAAAAAAACAAGAAAAGAATAGCAGATAAAACATCAAATCGATATACTTCTGTTCCCTGATATTGGTTTTGGCTTTGATGCGTTGAAAATTTATAATACTGATAAGGGAAAGAAGCCCGATACCGGAAATTAGCACCCAAAAAATCAAATTAGCATTTATAGTAGTTTTAATCAAAGCAAAATATCCAAACTGATAGTTTATGTATTTCAACAAAGTATCATTCAGATACATGTAGGTACCAATGAGATAAAAAGGCAATAAAAGTCCAAGCAGAATTATAAAAAACTCTTTTGTATTAAAACTTCTGACCTTTAACCAGGATGCAATGGCAAATATCAGAAAAACAATAGTTTGTGGATTAAGAATCACTGCTGTAGCGCAGAAAAAAGCTGCATTGAAAATTTCTTTTACGGTATTTTTATTGTCATAGGCTTTGAAATACTGTTGAATCGCAGCAATAATCAACAAACTTGAAAAAAGTGAGCTGCTTAAAACTCCCTTACTATTAAAACTAACTGTAACTAGTACAAAAATAATTGCGCTGTAATAACTTGTCTTTTTGCCGATTCTGTAAT
>JBILRK010000076.1:0-7228 GCA_044372705.1 Saprospira sp.
CTTAATTGGGACGATGCCAACTCTTTTTCCCTTACCAAAGGTTTCACTCGCATGCCCAATGTCAAAATTTGTTTTAACAACGCCTCTCCAAATGTTATAACCTCTAAAAATTGGTTCTCCATCATTGATAACATCCTTTCTTACAACCGAATGTACGCCATCGGCACCTATAACGGCATCGAATTGCATTTTTTCGCCATTGGTAAACTCCAGGTTAATTTGACCATTTTCCTGATGAGTTAGGCTTTTTAAGGCATAATCCTTATGTAGAAATGCATCAATATCATTTAAAAGAATGGAATGAAGATTTGCTCTGTGGATACAAACAACCGGATAATCACTTTTTGATTCGGTTTCTGTTAAAATGACACCTTTATCGGTTTTTAGGTAAACTTTTATAAAATGTCCACTCGATTCCAGGATATGATTTAATAAGCCAATTTTTTCCATCACACAGAGTGCATTGGGAAACACGCTTATAGCAGCGCCTATTTCGCCAAACTGATCCTTCTTTTCGAAAATGTGAATTTCATGATTTTCGGAACTAAGGCATCGAGCAAAGGTCAATCCGGCAATTCCACCGCCTATAATGGCTATTTTCTTTTTATGATTCATCAGAAATGTAGTTTGGTTTCTAGTGTTAATTTTCTTTTGAATATATAAAGGTATGATTTTAATGAATTTAATTCATTATTTATAGGATATTAAATTAGTTTGGAAGAAAAAAGTTTGAATAAAACTATGAATGATTCTATTTTATGAAATCCATATTACTCAAGCCCCAATTTTTTTAATCTATATTTAATAGAAGAAGGCGTTCTTGAAAAATATGAGGATAGATCCTCGATACATTCGCCCCGCAGGTATAGCGTAGTCAGTTCTTCATCGAGGTATTCTGTCCAGGGACTATTTGCTTTCGATGGGCTGTTTTCATTTTTATTACCTTTATTAAAAGTGGATTGTTTTGCTTTTTGACCGTTTTTACCTGTTTTTGGACTATCTTTTTCTTCCAGTTCTGGTCTGATTACCCTAATGCGATAGGAAGCCGGAATTTCATAAGGAAGCAGGTCGAGTGGTATGATGAGTTGATTTCTGGCTCTGGTAACGGCCACATAGAGCAAATTGATTTCTTCATTGAGTTTAGATAACAAAAATTCATTTCTTTCGCCCGATGCCATCATTTTTTCAATTTTTTCTTCAGTCGTAAAGTCATCTACCAGTTGCACCACATCGTATTCAAGTCCTTTGCAGCGGTGTACAGTCGAAAAAATGATGTCGGCATTTTCTCTTTCGCTGTTATCGACATGCTTATCTTTAATGCTTTTTAAAATACTCGGAATGCGATTGCCATATTCTTTTATGATTTCGAGCATCATACCCAATTGGGCATCTTCTGTTTTTTCGATATATTCCTCTAATTCTACGATATCACGCATATTTCGAATAAGCGGGTCTCTTATATTTTTTTTATCACCATTGTAGAGGTTCAGTATGTCATATAGCGAAGCTCCTTCATCGGCGTACATATATGAATTTATGTTTCCTTCGAAATAGATAGAGCCTAGGTCTTTTTTGCCAGTCACAAATTCGATAGCCCTTACGAGAAGCCCCAAATTGGTGCGTGCAAGAATTGCCTTAGCCTTCACTTCAGTACTTCTGCCAAGTCCACTGATATTTACGCCTTTATATTCGCCCAAAAGTTCTTTTCTTTTCAGAACGGCCTCTGCCAGATTTGCAATTTCCTGTGAAAAACGGAAGCTTTTCGATAACTGAAAGGTTGTAAAATTGGCTTTTTCGAGTGAATTTACGGCATAGCGCCAGCTGTAGATCTGCTGATGTGTATCTCCAACGATTACTTTTGTGGCATTTTGCCTAAAAAATACATCGAGCATTGCCGCCGAGGCATCCTGTCCTTCATCGAAAAGAATATAATCGAAGGGCAACTGAGGGTATAGCAGTTGAAATCTCTTGAGGTAAAAATCATGTGTAATTTCAATCTCGCCCTTGTTCATCATGCCCAAAAAGGTTCGGGTCTGAAGTTCGATGAATTCATAATTGTTTTTTACAAAATCCTTGGCTTCGGGTTCCTGTATTAATGAAAGGTAATCGAGTTCCGATACTTTTTCTTTATCAGAATTGCAGAAATAGGCGGCAAATTTTAGAATATGGTTTGCAATGACATAAACATCATGTTTATCGCCACCATTAACCGTAAGCCCCAAACATTGTACAATATCAGTACTCTTGTATTCTAATGCCCTGATTTTATAACCATGTCTTGAAACAGTGTAACGGTAAGCTATAGAATGCGCTGTTTCTACAGTTACATTATCCAGGCCTTTATCGTTGAATTTTTTTTGAGCCTCCAAGCGTACCGACTTATTAAAAGCAAGGTAGAGTATTTTGCTGTCCTTGGGTCGGGTTCGGGCATATTCGATGATGGTGGTTGTCTTACCAGAACCTGCTACGGCATTGATTTTTATATTTCCGTTCGAGCCAATAATGGCGATTTGTTCATCGGTAAGTTGCATTGCAATAAAATACTGTATTAGATCTAATATAAACCAATTGAAAAAATCCAGGAATTCTTCAAAGTTGGTAAATCAAATTACAAATGTTGAATATCGCAAAATTAGTAAAAAAATACCTTATTGTCTAAACCATGATTTTTAAGATTAATTCGATTGCTTGATTTTAGTAAAATTGTCTAAAACATGATTTTTAAGGTTAACTCTATTGCTTGTTTTTTAATAATGTCTTAATCTTGATTTTTGACATTGTAATAATAGTAATTATACATTTGTGACAATTATAATTTAAAAAATAAAACTCAAAAAAATAGTTAAACGAAAAACATACCATTAAAAAAAACTTTACTTACAATTTAAATTTTTGTCACTAACATTATTACTAAACTGAAATTAATATCTCTTTTTTTAGAATTATATTCCTTCCCCCTTAGTTCAAAAAATCAATTTTTATCTATTGCATTATCAATTTTTTCTCCTCTACAATTAACAATTATTGTATTTTCCTAACCTATTTTAAAACAAAAAATTATGATTAAACTATTAAAAAAAATGAACTTGGCAATAGCCATAGTTCTATCAGCAGTTACAACAACTGTTGCTCAAACTGTAGTGAGGGTTCCCCTAAACTGTACTGTTGTAGTTACAGATACATCTGCTGGCGGTGTATATGGTCCAGGTGGTAGAGTTACATCTGGTGGAGTAGTTACCATGCCTGATGGCGTTAATCCAAATGGAGGAACTTTTACTTTTGGTACATCTCAAACTACTGTCGGAGCAATTAATTGGAGTTTAAGTGGCGATCTTTCAAATATAGCCACACAAGGAATTTACCAGTTTTCAGGCGTTTCCGTCACTATTGCGAGCTATAACAAATCGGTAAGACAATCAGAAAGTGCAACACCAAGCAACCCTACTTGGGCTAGAAGCAAAGGTAGAGTTTCCGTTAGTTATACTACTACCGTACCTCTTTGTCCAGGTATTTTAATCAGTGGCGGTCTAACTTTTGATGTTTTCAAAACATATACAGCTTCACCGATTACCAATATTCCAAAAATTGTTGGTCCTGAATGTGTGCCAGCAGGAACACTATGTACTTATTCTGTTGACCAAATAGCCAGTGATAATGCTAATGATCAAATAGGATTTGATAAGTATTATTGGACTGGATTGCCAGCTGTTGAACCTAATTCAACATATTATTCTGCAGACAATAGTTCTATAACTTTTAGACCAACAACTAATGCACCATTTACGTTAAAATGTTGTTTTGGTCAAGCCAATCCTTGGAATGGCGGAACAACTACTACACAAGCAGTTACAGGTACAACTTGCTGTTCTTTACTTGTTGGAGCCGCTCCACCGGAACCAACAACAGGTACTCCTGCACAGTTGTTGTCAACAACCTTTCCTAGATGTGTAGCAACAGGAACAACCACACTTACAATTCCTTACAACTCTGGCGGCTTTAATTGTACTTTTTCAGCGCCAAATACAGGTTGGACTGTAACGCAAACTACAACTTCGGTAACCATCAACTTCAATGGTTCTAACAATCCTGGAGCTTTGTTGTTATCTGTTACTAATGGTTCTTGTACACCATTAACGAGAACGTATCAAATTAATCGTACGTTTACTTCTCCTTCTGTAGCCATTGCTCCTGTTATTGCTAACAATACTTGTTTGGCTATTGGTTCTAACAACAATTTGTTTGCAATTAGCTCATCAGCTTCTGCCAATCCTACAACTTGGACCATAACTCCTACTTTATCACCCACTTCAACTACCAACTCAACTGTTCCGGTAAATGTGCCTTCAACAGCGGCTGCGGGGCTTTATACATTAACAGCCAGATCTACTGCTTGTCCTGGAAACATTACGTTTCAGTTTAGAGTTAGACCAAAAGTACCAACTATTACTGGTACGAATTGTGTAGTTAGAGGTGCTTTAACTCCACAAACTTATACTTGTGTAGCTACTCCAGGAGTAACAAATTACACTTGGGTTTTTCCAGCAGGTTGGAATGCTACTACAACTTTTACAACAACCAACAATACGATAACGGTTACTCCAAGTAGTACAACAGCGGTATTAAACGGAACAGTTACAGTTACTGCCAATGGCGTTGTGAGTTGCAACAATACAGCTAGTTTTACAATCAACTATGCTTCGCAAGCTCCTACAGGTCTTGTAGCTGGTTGTTTTAGTGTTGGTATTAATGGTGCTGCAAGCACGGTAACGTTCACTAACCCACTTCCAGGAACTTATACAGCTACAATGATTTCTACTTCAGGTGGTACTAATGTTATTCAAGGCAATGTAGCACCACCAATAGGAAATACTTTAACTTTCAATACTTCTGCACTATCAGCAGGAACTTACAACATTGCAATTACCCACAATAGTGGATGTGGTACTCCTGCGACAAGCACTATACAAGTTACTGTCGGTCTCAATGGCACACAACTTGTTCCAAGTTTTGGACTTACTCAAGACATCTATTATGCATTAGCGCCAAATGTTAATCTACCACAATTCCAATGGGAAAAATGTACTAATGCGGGTGTGTGTACATCTGTAGGCACTAATTCTCCTACACTTATTCTGAATAATCCTACTCCTCCGCCTGCGGGTAATCAAGTGTGCGTAACAGTTTTCTCCTCATTAAATTCAACTTGCAGAACTCGTTTATGTACTACACAAGGTCTATACTCAAGACCGTTAAACACGAATGAAAGTGTAGAAAGTATTGAGGGAGTTTCAATTTTCCCTAATCCTAATTCAGGCAATTTCAATATCAAAATAGCTGATTTCAAGAAAGAAGCAACTGCTACTTTGTACGATTTTAATGGCAAAAAAATACAAGATTTTACCCTTACTAAAGGCGTAAATAATATTGAAAACGAATCATTGGCTAAAGGAACTTACATTCTATTTATATCTGTTGATGATAAAACAGAAGCCAAACAAATAGTCATTAAATAATCAATAAATAATAATTAATATACCCTTTGGCGCAAACGCCAAAGGGTATTTTTTTTTAATCTTTTCAATAAAAAAAATTGTATTTACATTGTTATTTTTTGGTTCTTACTTGTTTCCTTATTCCCTAAAAAAACTTTGGGGTAGTAATGAAATACAACATTTTATAGATTATATGTCTGTTGCTTTGTGCTTGCTGAGTTGATGATTTTTACCATAAGGGTTGATATCTGAATGTCAATCTTTATATCCTATCCCAAAAGCTAAAATCATTAAAGAAACGTAAAATGAAATTAGTTTTTTTATCTCAGCTCTTTTTTAAATTCGGTAAGCGAATAAGGTTTCCAATTCAAATATTTGTCATTATTCCTCATCACAAGTCCATTTAAGATGTTTTTTGCCTCGGTTGTGTTGGTTGAAAATAATAAGGGAAGTTCCGATAAATCGGGATCTATGGGTTGTAAAATTGTTTTAAATGTCATACCATCGTATTTTATAAGTCCTTCGCAGGTTCCAAACCAAATATTACCTACTTTATCTTCTACAATCTCTAAAACCCTAAAATTTGGACTAATTCCAGCAATGTTGATTCTTTCAAGTATTTGTCCATTATAGCGTATAATTCCATCTCCATTTGTTCCAAACCAATAGTTCCCTTTTTTATCCTGATACATTGTCCTTACAAACTCTCTTACCATTCCATTTAAGTTGCTGTGAATTTGCGGAAAGATCGTGTTTTGTTTTAAAATGAGTGCTTGGATGTTTACTTGTCTTTCTATTGTATCAGAAACAGCTTTTTCTTTAACTTGTCCTATAATGGCTGAAATTTGAAGTAAAAGAATTACTAAAAGTAAATTTCTTGCTTTGAATATAGTCTTACAAGCAATCTTTGTCATATTGTGGGTTTTGTAATTATAGCTAACGGTTAGCGTAAAAAGTCGTTTTAAAGCATATTACATAGTGTTAGCAAATCATTTCAGTTTATGTCAATCTAACATCTTCAACTTTTCTAGTTTTGGTACTTACAACAATTGAGTATTCATTCACGCCATCTATAAAAGGACCTGTGTTAAGATTTTCGGCAAACACTACCCAAACAGGATGGTCAACCGTATGTAAATAGGCATCCAGTACCCATTCATTCATATATTGAGCACGACCATTAATACTTGCTTGGATTTTGGTATTGTTATCAATATATTCTTGCGCTATTTTTATGGCATCTTCCTTCGTCATAAGATAATTTTTGATTTCATTATTTTGTGTATTTTGTTCTGATACCGCATCTTTATTTTTTTGTGAATTAAAATATTTAATGAATAAGTCTATAAATTCTCTTACATCTCCTTTAACCAATTGATTACTAATTTTCTTTGGTTGTTTCTCAATTTCATATTCTCTGGAAAGTGATTGTCCAAATTTATCTTGATTGGGCTTATTTATAGCTTTTGTGTATGAAACGAATTCAAAATGAAGCTCTTTGCCAAATTTTGGATGATCGTATTCCTTAATTGATTGAATTTCATCCCATGTAAAAAAAGCTGAGTTCCAACCTCTTTCATTAAGTAAGAAGCCATCTTTATTAATAGCATAAGATGGATTTTTTCTATCTCTCTGAAAGAACGAAATTATAGGTAAGAAAGGAGAAATTGCTAATGTAAAGACAATGCCTCTGATGAGCCATTGAAGTATGAACAAATGGGTGAAAAAATATATTC
>JBILRK010000077.1:0-7212 GCA_044372705.1 Saprospira sp.
TAAATTGACGCCAAAAGATCATGAAGCAGTTTTTAATATTTTCGATTTACCATTTACAGATATCAGGGCTGAACTTGATATTGCCCAGCTGAACTATCACAAATACCTTGTAAATCAGTTAAAGGCAAAGTTTAGAATGCAAGAGAATCATTACTTATATTCTGATGAGTGCTCATTTTTAACTGCTGGTGGCAGATTTGATATTAAGGGCTATTTCAATGGCTCAAACCCTAAAGAGATATATTTTAGTCCAGATTTAGTTCTTGAAAATGTGGATTTGGATAAGCTGATGTTTAAATTTGAAAATTTTGGACAGGACCACCTCATCTCTGAAAATTTACATGGTAAAATCAGTTGTGGCATAAGTGGTAAAGTGCGCATGCATGCCGACATGGTACCTATTCTGGACAAGTCGGAACTTCTTATGGATGTTGAGATTATAAATGGCGCGATCGAAAATTATAAACCCTTGGAGTACATTTCAGATTATTTCAAAGACAAAAATCTTTCCAAAGTCCGTTTCGATACCCTTCGAAATGAGTTTGAATTTAAAAACTCAAAATTGAATATTCCAAGAATGACAATCAATTCCAGTTTGGGATTCTTAGAGCTTTGGGGAGAGCAGGATTTAAATATGAATATGGATTATTACTTTAAAATTCCGCTTAAATTGGTGTCGAAAGCAGCATTTCAAAAATTATTTAAAAGAAAGATGGAGGAGGTTGACCTCGACAAGGAAGATGCTATACAATATCAGGACAAAAATAAAAAAATCATATATGTAAATGTCAACTTAAAAGGAGACTTATCCAATTATTCAATCAGTTTGAAGCGAGATAAAAGAGTTAAGAAAGAAAGACGAAAACTCAGAAATATTAAATAAAGTAATTTTCGCATAAGTTTTTTTATTATTCGGTTAAACAGCCGTTAAAATTCACTATTTTTGCTGCTTTAGCATGGTTTTTATTGTTACAAAAGCAATAAATTTAAAGTTACGGAAGAGCAGCAACATACAAGCAATAAAATTCCGCCCTTAAATGAGACAGGCGCTGCAAAAACTAAGCGGTTTAAACGCAGGCTATTCTCGCGGATAATTCGCTTTCTATGGTATTCATTAAGATCCATAGTTAGTGCAATGCTTATTTTGTTCTTTCTTTTTTGGCTGGCTTTGAAATTGCCTGTTGTACAGAATTGGTTGGCTCAAAGAGCGACAGAATATCTTTCAAAAGAACTCGACACAAAAATTACTGTCGAAAAAGTAGAAATTCAGCTTTTCAATAAGGCCTCTTTCAAGAATTTCTACATGGAAGACAAAAATAGAGATACGCTCATCTTTGCATCCAATGCAGTGGGGTATTTTGATATTTCAAAGATTTTGAAAGGGAAATTTTATATTACAGCAGTAGATTTCAACGATGCTGTGTTGAATTATCAAAGACTTGAAGGGCAGAAGGAATACAACATAACGACTTTTATGAGGTATTTTATGCCTAAGAAAAAGAGAAATAAAACTTCGACCTTTCAATTAGCCATCAATAAAATCAGCGGCAAAAATATTAGGTTTAAACTATTGGACGAAGTCCTAGGCCTGCGTCTGGATGTATTGTCGCCATACACTGAAATTTTTAGTAAAAACAATAATCTGGCTAAACAAAAAGCGGCGGTAGATTCGCTGTTTGCCGAAGATACAAAAATAAATATAAGCATTTTTAAAGGCACTCCGCTACCTGACTCTGTAAGAAAGGCTATAGCCGCCAGTATGAAAATTTTGAACTGGGAACTAAAAGCTGATAATATCCATTTCAAAAATTTTGATCTGAATCTCTCCAATCAAAAATTTGGCGCTCGTCCCGAATTGCCACTCGATTTTAATGATTTGAGAATGACTGGGGCAAATCTCAAAGCGGATGATATTGACCTGAAAGACTATATCATAAATTGTTCAATCAAGGAGTTTAATGCTAAGGAACAAAGGGGCTTTGTCGTGAATTCTTTTTATGGAGATATAATGTGTGGTCCCAAGGGAGCCTCTTTAAGAAATTTTGAATTGAAAACGCCGAATAGTACTATAGGTAATGAGCTTGAACTTATCTATGACAAGTATCCCGATTTTCTCAATTTTTCAAAGAAAGTAAAAATTATAGCAAGCGTCAACAATGCTGAAATTGCCTTCAGCGATATCATGTCCTTTGCTGCCCCTTTGAATAAAAATATTTTCTTTAAATCTAATAAAGAGAAAGTAATCAACATCGACGGTTATTTTGAAGGTAAAGTAGATTCCTTCACTTTTAGCGATGTGGTTATCAATATGAACAGAACGCATCTTGAAGGAAATATTAGCATGATGCCATTCAAAAAATTCATGAATTTTGAAATTCAGGAGCTTCAGACCGATTATGGGGACCTAAAAAGCTTGCTTTCCTTTACTAAAATTCCAAAAGAGATTGCTAATCTGGGTAAAATAAACTATTACGGAGATTTTAATGGTTTTTTGGATGGGGATTTCACCACTCGGGGCAATCTTTATTCTGACCTTGGTGAGCTGAATCTAAATTTGAACATGAATCCAAAAGGCGGCGTAAAAAATGTAAAATATGAGGGCAAATTGAATCTTTCCGGTTTTAATATAGGTAAATTATTAGGAATTAAAGATGTGGGCAAAATAGATGCCTATGTTGATGTAGATGGGAAGGGACTGAATGTGGAGGGCTTAGAGGCTAGGGTTAGAGAAAGCCGAATTAATTATTTTGATTTTAAAGGTTACAGATACGACACCATTTATCTAAATGGGATTTTCGACAAGAAAAAGTTTAATGGTGAGGTAGAATCAAGAGATAATAATTTCAACCTTCAACTTGCGGGCATCATAGATTTTAATCAATTAAAACCTAAGTTTAATTTATCAGGCTCTGTGGGGAGAATAGATTTCTGTGCTCTAAATATATTAAAGGATGACCTTATTTTGAGTGTCTCACAATTTGATCTCGATTTTTCAGGTTTGAAAGTTGATGAAATTGCAGGCAGTTCTTCCTTGAAAAAAATTACATTCCACCGAGGTTGGGGCGATTACTATATCGATTCAATTTACCTGAATGCTAAGGATTTAATGAGTGGTAATAATTTTTCTAGAGAGCTAACACTTCGCTCCGATGTGCTAAGTGCAACGGTTAGAGGAAATTACAACCTGACTGACTTGCCAAAATCAGCTATTGCCTTTACCGATAAATTTTATCCGAATTTTGCCAAAGCACTCAATATTTCTTCAAAAGACAGTTCAGAGGCAAATTTATTCGATTTGCTAAACCCTGTTCATGCCTTCGATACCATGAAACATCAGGACATGTCTATCGACTTGAAATTGTACGATTCGAAAAAGTTAACAGAAATTATAAGCCCTGATTTCAAATTTGTAAAAGGAGCAATATTTAAATTCGATTACAACAGTAGCAGTGAAAAATTTTCAACGCAATTGGCAATTGATTCGATTCGATGGGGTAAATACTTGATAAAAAATGAAAAATTATTTGGAGAGGGTATCAAAAATCGCTTAAATTTTGAGAATTCGCTCAGTCAGATTCAATTCTCCGATACAACCTATTTGCCTGCCCCCTACATTAAAATAGGCGGTAAAGGCGATTCCATATCATTTAATATTGCAGTGAACGAAATAGGTAAATTCGCTTCAAATGTGAACTTGAATGGAGATTTTAAATTTAGTAAGGAATCTGTAAGAGCTAGATTGAATAATTCAAATTTAAGGTTCCTTGGAAATAAATGGGAGGTAGAAGGGGATAATTATTTATCATTCGATTTTGTCAATAAAAATTTATTTGTCAATAATTTATTATTGAAAGATTCCGCAGCGGTTCAGAAAATTGCTTTGTATAGTTATGGAAATAAAGGTTTGCAGTTAAAAGTCGATAATATAAGTCTTTCAAAGATATACACTCCAGTAAAATTACCTTTGTTTGATATAGACGGCCGATTAAATGCAAACGTAAAAATTGAGGATATTTTCGCTCAAAAGAATTTAAGTGCTGAAGTAAATTTTGAGAATCTCATTATCAACAAAGATAAATGGAATAATGCCCGTTTGGAGCTGAGGTCACCCAGTCTGAAGGATACAATATTCGGAGAATTTTTTCACAATGGCCCATTGGTCGAAACATTAAATGCAGATTTTTATTTTATCCCGGCATTTGCAACGACTGTACCTCAGGAAAAGAATTACGTAAATGTAAATTTTGATGCTAAATCGGCGAAAGGTAGGATTTTGGAATACTTCATGGTAGGGCAGCTGACAAATACTTTAGGAACTGCTGATGCGAAGGGAAGAATTTATGGAAAAGCCCCTAAATTAAATATTGAAGGCTTAGCTAAGGTCAAAAATTTGCAAACTACCTTTAATTTCCTCAATACCAGATATTTTATCGACACGGCATCTGTAGTCCTGTCCAATGAAGGTATGATTTTCTCGCCATCATTAGTGTTCGATGAGAAAAATGAGCGTGTCAAAGAGGGCATAAAGGTGAGAGACCAAGAAGGAAATATCGGATATATGGGCGGTAGAATAACACACAAATATTTGAAAGAGTGGGGGATAGATCTCGATCTGATATTTAATAAAAATCTGACACTCAATACTACGGCCGAGAGTAATATGCCATTTTATGGTAAGGTATGGGCATCGGGCAGGGCCAACATATCCGGGCCATTTACCAAAATGACCATGATAATAGATGCGGTTACAGAATATGGCCCCAAAAATGAAATGAGCGTTTTGGTACTCCCCATAATGAAACCTGTTGAAATAAATCAGGCCATTGATTTTCTTGTCTTCAAAGACATGAAAGACAGCTCAACAACAGCCGATAAAAAAATTAAAGTAGTAAGCGGTGGTATCGAAGTCTTAATGAAAATAAAGGCTACAACGGCATCTATGGCCAGAATTATTATAGATGAACAGGCTGGTGATGTTATTGAAGGTAGCGGAAACGGAAATCTGCAGTTGAATTATACCCCAAGTGGCGAATTATATCTTCGTGGTGATTACGAAATAGAAAATGGTAATTATTTATTTACCTATCGAAATTTAATCAACAAGCCATTTAAAGTAGAAAAGGGCGGTACAATTCGTTGGAGTGGAGACCCTTATAATGCCGATGTAAACATTAAGGCAAAATACGTTCAGAAATCACGCCTTTACAACCTCTTACTCTCTTATCAGGAAGAATTGCAAAATAGTGAAACAAGAGATGCTGCCAATAAACCCGTTGATATAGAGGTATTGATGAATATGACAGGATCTTTAATGAGGCCTGATATTAAGTTTGGTTTAAATGTGGTAGGCGCTGTTCAGGGAAGGGTTTCCACTTTGGCTAATTTAGCATTGCGGGCAATTCAACAGGATGAAAGTAAACTAAATCGTCAGGTGTTTGGACTTATAGCACTTAACCAATTCCTTCCTGAAGAAAATGCTGCAGCTAATTTAAATCTCGGCGCATCTAGTTTTAATACCTTAAGTGAGATGGTTTCGCAGCAATTTTCCAGGTATCTAGGCGATTTGCTTTCTGAAGTTGTAGAGGGTCAAAACGTAATCAGTTCAATCGATGTGCAGTTTGGCTATAAGATGGAAGATGATCAGCTTTCAAATGCCGGAACTGGTTCTCAATTCGATTTGAGCATTGACAATTATTTTTTCCAGGATAAAATGAGGGTGCATATTGGTGGAAATTTGGATGTTAATAACAATCAAACAGGTGCCAATCAAAATTATTTTGGAGGAGATTTAATTGTTGAATACTCCATTTCGGGCGATGGCAACCTGAAGGTAAAATTGTACAATAGATATGAAAATAGTCTTTTTGGACAAAGAAATCGTGCAGGTGGAGGGGTGTCTTATCAAATTGACTTTGATTCTTTAATGAAATCAAAGAAAGAAAGAGAAGAAGCTAAAGCACTGAGAGAAAAGCGGAGGGCAGATAGAAGAAAAGAGGAAGAAGAAAAAGTTCTACAGTAAAGCCGCTGTTTGAATTGTTTTAGAATAATGTCAGGTTCATGTAAAATTGTAAAGGTAAATTCAAAATGATTTAAGTCATTTGTTATATTTGCCAAATTAAAATTTGGAAAAATGTCAGCCAAAAAAGAAAACACCTCTACAGAGGTTCCATATTTAAATAGAGATTTAAGCTGGTTATCTTTTAATCATAGAGTCCTTCAAGAGGCTAAAGACCCATCTGTACCACTTTTTGAACGGATTAAGTTTTTAGGTATCTATTCATCTAATCTCGATGAGTTTTTCAGAGTTCGTGTTGCATCTATAAAAAGTCTTATCAGACTTGGAAGCAGCACTAAAAGTGAATTAGATTTTCCGCCTGAAGAGATTCTCGATATGGTAAACGAAACGGTAAAAAAACAGCAGGTTGAATTTACCGAAATTTATCAGAAGCATATCATACCACTGCTCGAATCCATCAATATTCATATTCTTAGAATTAGAGAATTGAACGATGATCAGAAAGAATTTTTGGATATGTATATTGAGGAAAAACTCATCCCATATCTTCAGCCTATTCTCATTGTAAAGAATAAAATCAGGACCTTTCTTATCAATAATGCCTTATACCTTGCAGTGGTATTGGGTACAAAAGGTACACCGAGATATGCTGTAGTAAGAATTCCTTCTGACCGATTTCCAAGGTTCATTCAACTTCCAAATTCAGATATAAACAGAAAAGACATCATAATGCTGGACGATATTGTACGTCATGCATTGACAAATCTTTTTCCGGGTTATAAAGTCGAAGATTCATTTTCCTTCAAAATTACCCGCGATGCCGAACTCTATCTGGAAGACGAATATTCAGGAGATATAATTTCTAAAATTAAGGCAGGTCTGAACAAAAGAAATCTTGGAACAGGTACACGTTTTGTGTACGACCGTACGATGTTGGATAATTGTCTGAAGTTTTTGATGGAGACTTTTTCTGTAAAATCACAGGATTTGCAACCCGAAGGCAGATATCATAATAATTTTGATCTCTTTAAATTTCCCGATTTTAATTACAGCAGACTAAAAGATACGCCTTTGCCCCCGCTTAAACACAAGGCCTTCGAATCGGAAAACAGTATGTATGATGTTATATCCAAAAAAGACCAGATGTTGCATTATCCGTATCAACGCTATAGTTATGTAATCAGGTTTCTGGAACA
>JBILRK010000078.1:0-7184 GCA_044372705.1 Saprospira sp.
TCAAATTTGCATTTTTTGTAATTTGGCAACAAATAAAGAAAAATGCAGATAGAATCATTATACCAACTCTATATAAGTTACCCACATATCAGCATAGATAACAGAAAGGTTATCAAAGACAGTATTTTTTTTGCTGTGGGGCGCAAGGATGAAAGAGGTGTTCACCGTGGCTGTCAATTTGCAGAAGCAGCACTCGAGGCTGGTGCGGCAGCAGTTGTTGTAAATGATGCCCTACTTCTTGAACAACACAAAGGTGATCCGCGCTGGGTGTTTGTTGATGATTGTGAATTTGCACTGCAACAATTGGGGCGTTATCATCGCGAGATGTTGGAAATTCCTGTCATTGCCATAGCAGGTTCAAATGGAAAAACCACTACCAAAGAACTTGTACATGCCGTACTTTCAACTAAATATGTTTGTTTTTCCACTCCGGGAAATTTGAATAATCATTTGGGTGTTCCCCTTTCCTTATTGCAAATTGGCAAACATTTCGAGTTGGCTGTATTGGAAGTCGGGGCAAATCATTTGGATGAAACTGCCTTTCTATGTCGCTTGGTTCAGCCAACTTATGGTTTGGTGACCAATTGCGGTAAAGACCATTTGGGAGAATATGGTTCATTCGAAAATGTCATTAAAGCCAATAAGGAACTCTACGATTATTTCGAAGAAAATGGAGGCCTTGTCTTTGTAAACGGCAGAGATAATATTCTTTGCGAAACATCGAAAGCTCTTGAACAACGCACTTTATATGGCGATGATAACAGTTCTGTAAGAGCCGAAATAACAGGTTCTCCGCTTTTGGAACTCGACCTTTTTATTAATGATGAGTCGGCTATTGTAAAAACAGCCCTCTTTGGAGATTTTTGGCGAGATGCTGTATTGGCTGCTGCCCAGATAGGGCATCAGTTTGGTATTGACATTCACGATATTGCAGCTGCAATTTCTGCCTACCGACCGGCTGCATTACGTTCTCAAATGCTCGAATGGAAGGGCAATACCCTGCTGCTCGACTGCTACAATGCCAATCCCAGCAGTATGGAAGTCTTCATTCGCGCTGCGCAGCAAAGTCCCGAAATGCCAAAATTACTTGTACTTGGCGAAATGCTCGAACTAGGCGATTACAGCGATGAAGAGCATCAATTCTTATTGGACAAACAGATTGATTATACTCGTTTTGAAAAGGTAATCATCATCGGGAATGAATTTACAAAAGTAAGTTTCCCCAGCGTTGAAAATCTGCAGCATTTCAATGACAGAAATGAGGCCCAGCTTTGTTTGAAAAATAATATGCTGGACGATAAAACGTACTATATCTATGTAAAAGGATCGAGAGGGAATAGGTTGGAGGAGATGTTTAATTAGCCACCTACCTTTTCTACTTTTCCTTCAATCAGTCTGTATTTCTCGGCAGATTCCGGGCAAGTTGCGTGGCCATCTGCATCGAAATGTAGTCGATGTCCGTATTCACTCATCCAACCAATCTGCTGTGCAGGATTTCCAACCAAAAGCGCATAAGCGGGTACATTTTTAGTAACGACCGCTCCCGCACCGATGAAGGCATAGTCTCCAATATCGTGTCCGCAAACAATCGTTGCATTAGCACCAATTGTAGCACCTTTACCAACATGGGTCTTTAGGTACTGATCATGGCGTTTTACAGCACTTCTGGGATTGATGACATTGGTAAAAACCATGCTTGGGCCCAGGAAAACATCATCATCACAAGTTACACCGGTATAGAGAGAGACATTGTTCTGAATCTTGACATTGTTACCCAAAATTACGCCATCGGCAACAAAAACGTTCTGTCCGAAATTGCAGTTTTCTCCAATTACTGCCTTGGGCATTACATGGCAAAAATGCCAGATTTTAGTTCCTTTTCCAATAGTTGCGCCTTGGTCTACAATAGCGCTTGAATGAACAAAATAATCCATGATAACTTATTTTAAGGCGTAAATTTTTTCAATAATTTCTACTACTTTTAGTCCTTCGAGGGCATTGGTACTGATTGATTTTCTACCTTTTAAGACATCCACTACATTTTCGATAACATAGACATGATTGGCTGCTGAACCTTTATAGTGTCCATAGTCATTGGCAGGATTGGCAGCTGCTAGTTCAGGCATGCTGTAGCCATCGATATGGCAGTATTCCACTTCATTCATGTATTGTCCTCCAATTTTGACGGAACCTTTCGAACCGATTATCGTCATGCTACTCTCCAGATTTTTGTCCCAAACAGAGGTTGAATAGTTGATAGAACCCAAGCCGCCATTTACAAATTCGAAATTTACATAACCCGAGTCTTCAAACTCGATACTTTCCTGATGGTTAAAATTGGCAAAACGGGCCTGAACATTTCTGATATCACCAAAAAGCCAGTACATAATATCGATAAAATGTGAAAACTGCGTGAACAGGGTTCCTCCGTCCAGGTCTTTAGTTCCTTTCCAGGAATGGGCTTGTCCATTAGGTTTATAATAGCGGTCGTCACGATTCCAGTAACAATTTATTTGAACCATGCAGATATCGCCTAATAATCCTTGTTCTACAACATCTTTTATCCAAACAGATGGTGGAGAGTAGCGGTTTTGCATAACCCCAAACACATGCTTTGAAACATTTAAAGATTTGAAAATTACTTTTTCGCAGTCGGCTTTGCTAAGACCCATTGGTTTTTCAATGACTACATGCTTGTAATTGTCCAGTGCTTTTATGGCATGTTCGGAATGTAGACCGTTTGGGGTACAGATGCAGAGGATATCGAAATCCAACTCTGAATTGAATAAGTCGTCGATATTGTCAAAAAAAGGAATTCCGTCAAAATGAACTAAACCCAATTCCGAGCTGGATCTTGTGTCACAAAAGGCTACTAATTCAGCTTCTGAATGTCTTTGAACCATTTCTGCATGACGTTTGCCGATGTGGCCAAGTCCGATGATGGCAAATTTGACTTTGTTTTCTATGATTTTCATTTAATTAAAAAAAATTTAGTGTTCAATATTGCTAAAATATTGTTCCAATTTTTCAATCTGTTTGCTGTATGTATTTTCAAGGGCGAAGTTAATTCGTTTTTTTAATAATAAGGGACTATTGTAGGTTTCTAATTTTTCAATTGTCTCCAGAAATAATTTTGGAAGTTGATGATTACTTTCAGACATTATGATCAAATCTTTATGAGAAGCTGATTCATAGGTCATGGTTCTGTTGGCTACAATTGTTTTTCCTGTACTTAGATATTCCATCAACTTATGGCTGTTTGACACTTCTGCAGGATATTTGTCAGCATTATAAGTCATTAGAAACATATCCATATCCTGTATGATTTTACATACTTCAACCGGTTTTCTGCTGCCCATCAGATCGACATTTTCAAGGCTTTTTAAGGTATTGATCCTGCTGGCAAATTCATTTTCATCACCGCCAAGATTATTTTGCTGATAAGGACCGATGAAATAAAATTTCACCTTAGGATTTGAGGCTACAATATCAATCAGTGATTCATAGTCAATATATCTGCTCAATAAATTGCCTACATAACCGCATTTTATATCTGATGATATCTCTTTTTGATCATCTTTTAATAATCTCTCTCTTGCTTTTTCGGCAAATGTCTCAGATATGGCATGATTGATAAACAGCAATGGTTGTTTGCAAACTTCGAAACGGGCTAAGATGGACTTTGATACAGATACTGTCAATTGGCAGTTAGCTATGAGTATGCGTTCTTGTGGTGTATGGTGCAAATCAGCGGCGTAATAAATCTTTGTCAGATTCTTGCCAAAAACTGAAGGGTTCTGAAATCTGAAAGGATCGAAACTGAAAACGTTTTCAAAGTTTGTGTTGGCTAATTTAAGAATTTTTGCAGCCGATATTTTGTTTATGATGTTGGCAAAAAAATAAGGTAATCTGTTTGCTCCTCTCAAGGGCAATTTATAATCAATAATATACAATCTCTC
Source organism: Saprospira sp. (assembly GCA_044372705.1). Classification (GTDB taxonomy): domain Bacteria; phylum Bacteroidota; class Bacteroidia; order Chitinophagales; family Saprospiraceae; genus Saprospira. The sequence goes on from JBILRK010000078.1 coordinate 3,960, forward strand.
TTCAATTTCATTTATCCTATCTGTCTTAGCGGGTGGATTCAAGAAATAAACGGTATTTCCTTTTTTTATTAGCGCCAAGGCATAGTGGTGCTTCGAAATATGATTTACACCCCAAGGTTCAGGAGAAATAATTAGTATTTTTTTATTACTGAAAATCATTTAAGATCAGATTTAATGAATTGTAATAAATTGAACCAACTGCTTCAATCCCAAATCGCTCGACTGCTTTTTCAGAAATCATTTTGGGATCAAAATTTTTGTCTTTTATGGAAATTAAGGCCTCCAGCCATAGTTCGGCAACATTATCAGAAACTAGAATTCCATTCTTATCATCCAGATATTCTTTTATGCCACCAACTCTAGAGGCAATTACAGGTACACCGTAGCACAGTGCCTCTGCACATACTACCGAAAATGTTTCGTAATCGGAGGCGTGTAAGAAAAAATCAGTTAAGCTGAGTAGAATAGCTATTTCTTTTGAATTGAGCTGACCTAAGAAATTTACATGATCAGCTATATTATGTTCTTTAACAGCTTTTTGCATGTCATCAAGCAAAGGTCCCTTTCCTCCGATATTGAGTTTTGCGTTCGGGTTTGATATTAAAAAGTCGGCAAATGCACTAATAATTATTATTGGCTTTTTTGGATATGTCCACCCACCAAGCATAAAAAAGTTGAGATCGGGTTTTGAGGATAGGCCTGTGTTGCTTTGGTCAATTTTTTGAATATCTACAACATTCGGCACAATAAAAGTATTCTTATCGCGGTAGCCCGAAAAAATGGCAATATCATCTGCAAGTGCCTTAGATACAGTAATCAGCGGAAAATTATGTCTGAAGATCTTTTTAATTCTATTCAGTTTTGTTGTCTCTTTAGGCAATCCGAAATTGAAATGATAAGCACTCCAATGTTCGGTGATAACAATTGGCTTTACTGCAAAAAATTTAACTAGTTTGGGGTAGCAGAGCAGGGGATAAGCAATATGAAAGTTGATTAGGTCAAAATTCTTTTTTCTAATAACAAAAAGAAGATACCATGCCAAGATCAGAAAAGTAAAAATTTCGCAAATGAACCATTTGTTGAATGGTAAATCTAAAATTCTATGTTGGCAGCCATATTGGTCCTTGTATTTATGCCATTTCAATTTTTTTTCAAGCCTAACTTGTATGTGCCAAACCTCATTATAGCAATGTTTTTTCAGAGATTCAACATGTCTCTGCATCCATATGGCTTCGTAAGGATTGTCCCGATTAGGATGCCAATTGGTAATATGTAAAACAGATTTAAGCATTATCGCCCTTGTATTTATAATGCGCAGAGTTGAACCTTATGTGACGCGCAGGAATACCGGCAACAATTTCAAATGGCTTTACATCTTCAATCACTACTGAGTTTGCTCCAATTATAGCATAATCGCCAATAGTAATGCCCTCTTTAATAAATACCTTATCCCCAATCCAGACATAATTGCCCACAACTGTATCTTTCTCTATGGTAATGTGCACAATGTGAGTTTCATCAGATGTTGGCAAACTAAAATCATGCGTTTTTGAGGTGATATGAACCTGTCGTCCAATAGCACAATGTTTGCCGATTTTTACAGAAGAGGATGCACCTCCCGATAACGTTGAACCTTCGTTAATATAAGTAAAATCTCCAATTTCAACCTTACCGATAAGGCTAACATTGTAAAGACTGATGCTTTTGTTTAAGCTATATTTCTTGTTCTGCTCCAGCTGTCTGTGCTCAGCAGCCCAGGCAACAATTTTTGAAGCAAAGTTTAAAACCCATTTTTTGAGAAATGATTTCATTTTTGCTATTTTTTTGAAAATATCCTTTTTCGATAGCAATAAAACCAGGTTCTCCAATTGACTAAAGAAAAAGGATTTTTAACTACCGACAACCATCCTTCCTTAATCGCTCTTGGATATAGTTTCCAATACATGAAATAGGCTGCAGCTTCACGATGAATCAATGATGTATCTTGTTGATAATGAATTGTAGCCGTGTTAAAATAGTCATACACTATTTGAGGATTTCCCCTCATGATTGAATCGGCACCACTTTCTTTTCTTTCTTTTGCCAAAAAAGCAACTGCTTTGTATAAATTTCTGTTCCAAACATCTACTTTAGACCTGCAAAGCGAAGTTTCGAGTATGCGATAGATATATAAGATATCGGGCAGATTCATGCATTCATACCTTTCAGCTATTCTATAGGCCAGATCAGTATCTTCGTAATTATTTTTAAAAAAAGGCCTGTAAATCTCTCCCAATTCATCCAGAATTGATTTTTTTATCATCATTGTAGGTCCATGAAACTGCGATGCGATGGGAATATTTTCAAGAACTTTATGGTAGTCAGATTCCATGATAATTGTTTCCAGAACGGTTTTTCCATCTTCAGAAACACTGTTGAAGCTGGTGCCGCACATTCCTAATTTTGGATTTGTAGCAAATGCCAGCAATTGTTTTTCAAATCTTTCTGGTAGCGAAATGTCGTCGGCATCGTGGATTGTTACAAAAGTGCCACTTGCGTAGTTGAATAGTTTCTTTACAGTATTTGTTTTACCTAAATTAGTTTCATTGTGATAAGTTTGTATTCGGCTATCGTTCATAGCATCAATTATAGCTTTTGTACGATCATTTGAACAGTCATCAGCTATAATAATTTCAAAATTCTGATAAGTTTGTAAAAGAATACTGTTTACAGCTGCTTCAATATATTTTTCGGCATTGTAGGCGGGTAGAATTACAGAAATCTTCGGAAAATTATCTGATGGCATAAATCATTCCTACTTTTTGATTATCAGCAAAGTTTGCGATTGTTTTAAATCCATCGCGTTGAAGTATGGCAATAAGCGGGTCGACACCCTTTTCGTGCCATTCCATTAATATAGCTTTGATCGCATTAGGAAAGGGTTGGCTTTCAAATGCTTTAAAAATGCTATATTCAGCGCCTTCGCAGTCGATTTTACAAATAATATCTGTGCTTGGGTGCAGTGCAATAATTTTGTCTAATTCTTTGACAATATTCTTTAGTTCAATTTTTTGATTTTCAATCTTTTTGTTGTCATCCTTGACAAGGGCAACACCGTGAATTCCTACCCGTCCTTTTTGTTCATAACTATACTCAACTTCCAATGAATTGTCGTCAGCATCGAGGCCAAAGTTGTGAATTGTTATTTTTTTCTCTAAATCAGCATTCATCGAAATATTTTTCCGA
>JBILRK010000079.1:0-7144 GCA_044372705.1 Saprospira sp.
CAATCAATATGTCTTGTGAATTGATTACTGTACCCCCAAAATTATAACCAAATCTGACACCGTTCTCGGTACTATGTTTTACGGTCATATTTTTAACATAAATATTGCTGCCAAGTAGGTAAATCATCCCACCGCCAACATTAACAGTAATATTCGTGCCATCCAACATTACATTGCCTTTTCCACGAAGACTCACATTCATTAGTTTTGTTCCTATCTGATATTTATTCAATGGCTGCCTGAACATTTCGTAATAGGTGCCTGGAAAAACGACAATTTCGGTGTAAACATTCCCATTTGTGTTAGCAGTGAGTTGGTCTAATTTATTCAGCGCTGCCGAAAATGTTTCAAGTGGAGAGAGACTGTCTCCTGTATTTGAATCATTGCCATTCGTAGCAATATAAACCGAAAAATTCGGGCTAATTATTTGTGGTTCTTCTATTAGAACCGTTTGTGCAAAGAGATTGGCAATGTAAATAATTGAAAAGAAAAAAGGGATTAGGATTTTCATGTATTTTAGTTTGTACAAAATTATTCAAAAATTATGCTAATAATTATTTTTCTGGATGATTTTTAATTCCCGAATGGACAATTTTATAGTTTTTTGAATCTTTAGAGGCGTAAATACTAGAGAGATACATATTAAAACTGACTATTATCACCTTTAATAATATTTGTTATATGTCATTTTTGCAGTCTAAATAATTATCTTTGCTTGCAAAATCACCCTAATATGTCCGAAACTAAACCCATGCAAATTGAAGAAAGCTGGAAAGCTGCCCTTAAGGTTGAGTTACAAAAGCCTTATTTTCTTGAATTAAGTGAATTTTTAAAAGTAGAAAAAGCCGCAGGTAAAACTATATATCCTCCGGGTCCTTTGATTTTTAATGCTTTTAATAATGTTCCATTGGATGAAATCAAAGTAGTGATTTTGGGTCAGGATCCCTATCATAATCCTGGCGAGGCCCATGGCTTATCTTTTTCAGTGCCGCATGGAATAAAGATACCGCCTTCTTTGAAGAAAATTTACAAAGAATTAGAAACAGACATTGCCGGATTTAAAAGTCCCGTTCATGGCTGTCTCGAGCATTGGGCAAAACAGGGCGTATTCATGTTAAATGCTTTTCTCACGGTAGAAGCTTCAAAGCCTCAGTCTCATCAGAAAATTGGTTGGGAAAAATTTACGGATGCTGTAATAAAGACCATTTCAGATAGGAGAGAAGGAGTTGCTTTTATGCTTTGGGGAAATTTTGCCAAGAAAAAAGCACTATTGATTGATGCGTCCAAACATTTGATACTTGAGGCTGCACATCCGTCTCCATTGGCTGGCAATGCTTTTTTAGGATGCAATCATTTTTCAAAGGCTAATAATTACTTGAAAAAGAATCTTAAAGATGAAATCAATTGGAATTTATCATTGTAATTATTCCATTGATAAGATAGATTCTGAACTGAACAGCAAAAAAATATATTAAAAAAATAATGCCCTTACTTTGGATAAAATCAAAAGGGTATTATCTTTGTGTCGCTCTTAAAAGTAGGGTCTAAAAATAGGGTGATTAGCTCAGCTGGTTCAGAGCATCTCGCTTACACCGAGAGGGTCGGGGGTTCGAATCCCTCATCACCCACCCAAGTTATTTAATTTTTTTCCTCTTTACAGAGGGTGATTAGCTCAGCTGGTTCAGAGCATCTCGCTTACACCGAGAGGGTCGGGGGTTCGAATCCCTCATCACCCACATTACATACACAAGGTTTCAGCTTTATTGTTGAAACCTTTTTTACTTTTAACTCAAATTAGATATGTACAAAATAATTTCAATTCTTATGCTGGCTGCTTTATTATCTTGTAACATAGCAGATAAAACCAAACAAGAAAAAAGCGAAATAGGTACTTCTGATTATTTCAATTTCAAAACAGAGGGCAAATTTCAGGCTGCTGGGGTACAGATGATAGAACTGAAGGAAGGTCATAAAGTTTGGACTAAAAGAATTGGTAATAATCCTAAAATAAAGGTGCTGCTATTGCACGGAGGACCTGCACTCACACATGAGTATATGGAATGTTTCGAAAGCTTTTTTCCACAGGCTGGTATCGAATTTTATCATTACGATCAGTTGGGCTCTTATTATTCCGATCAGCCTGAAAATGACAGTCTATGGACCATTGAGCGTTTTGTGGAAGAATTGGAACAAGTCAGAATAAAATTAGGACTCAACAGTGAAAACTTCTTTATTTTAGGCAATTCCTGGGGTGGTATATTGGCTATGGAATATGCACTGAAATATCAAAAAAATCTTAAAGGGATGATAATCAGTAATATGACTGCTGATTTTGATAAATATGAGGCTTACAATGCCAAATTGAGGTCAGAAATGCGCAAGTCATTGATAGATTCACTGGAAGTTTTCGAAAAGAAAAACGATTTTCATAATCCAAAATATCAGGATCTTGTTTTTAATGAATACTACACTCGACACATTCTACGCCTACCTGCTAAAGAATGGCCAGAACCTGTTTTGCGCAGTTTCAAACATGTAAATGCTCATGTGTATGAGTACATGCAAGGTCCCAGTGAATTTGTTCCGGGTGGAATTCTCAAGCATTGGTCGGTTTGGAATCGTTTGAAGGAATTGACGCTGCCAACCCTTATGATTGGTGCTAAATATGATAGTATGAATCCGGCCGAAATGGAAGAAATGAGCAAATTGGTTAAAAACGGTAAATATCTTTATTGTGCCAACGGTAGTCATCTTGCAATGTGGGACGAACAGGAATTTTATATGAAAGGGGTGATAGATTTTTTAAAATCGGTAAAGTAGATGAATACCATTTCGAATAAATTTTTTTTTACCTATGTAATTATTTTCATTTTCTTTCTTTCCTGCAATACAATAAATGCGCAGGAGTATAGGGTTAATGGTACTGTAAAAGACAATACAGGCACAAGTTTGGCATTTGCAAATATAGTTTTTAAAAACGACAGCACTTTGTTTGGTGTAGTGAGTGATAGTGCCGGTAATTTTAATTTGAGCTTGAATGCTGCAAACTATATTTTGAGCGTTTCGCTTGTTGGCTACAGTACACTGAACAAAAAAATTGTAATTGATAGAAATACTAATCTTGGTTCAATAATGCTTACGGAGGATTATTTGGGAACCGGAGAGGTTATTATTAGTGCAAATTTAAAGGAAACTTACCTCTTAGCTTCGCCGGTAAAGGTATCTGTATATTCTGCTAAATTCATTCAACAGACCACCCCTGCTATGGGGCTTATGGAGACACTGAAGCTTATGAATGGCTTACAGGAAAACAATGCTTGTGGAGTTTGTAATACCAACTCAATCAGTATAAATGGGTTGCCTCCGGCCTATACGGCGATACTGATTGATGGAACCCCAGCATACGGAAATCTTGCTTCTGTTTATGGCCTTAACGGTATCCCTATAAATATTATCGAAAGAATTGAAGTTAGCAAAGGTCCAAATTCTACCCTCTATGGTACCGAGGCTATGGCAGGCACTGTAAATGTTGTAACAAAAGATCCTGCTTGTCAGCCAATATTCTCAATAGATATTATGGGTAGCAGTGATCTGGATTTAAATTCAAATCTTTCATTCTCAACAAAAATACTTGGTCAAAATCTGCTTGCAGGTTTTCAGCACGCTTATTCAAATTTTTTTGAGGATAGAAATAATGATGGTTTTGGTGATAACATATCTTTAAACAGATTGTCAATTTTCTCTAAATTATCTGGTAAAATTGGAAATAAATCGAAATTTCAAAACTTTGTTAAATATCTGTATGAAGACAGAAGAAATGGCGTTGAAACTTTTTTTCGCAACAGTAGCCTAAGAGGAAATGACAGTATATATGGCGAAAGTATAAAAACCAATCGATTGGAATTTTTAGGCAATTTTGAACTTCCATTAAAAGAGAATATAAGAACCGATTATTCGTTCAGCCTTCATAGTCAAAATAGTTACTACGGTGCCGATTTTTATGAAGCGATCCAAAGTATTGCTTACATAAATACTATTTGGAATAAAAAAATCAAAAAACATGACCTGATGTCAGGATTAACTTTCAGGGCGCAGTATTACGATGATAATACTTTTGTAACAGCCGATAGTTTAGAGAATAAACCCGATATACAGCTAGTACCAGGGTTATGGCTGCAGGATGAATGGGAAATCATAAGTAATACACTCACAATAATGCCAGGTTTTAGAGTCGATTATTACAATAGACATGGATTGATTCCATCCCCAAGGTTAAATATAAAATACAAGCCCTCATTATGGTGGACAATGAGATTGAATGTCGGAACGGGTTTTCGTATTGTAAATCTTTTTGCTGAAGATCATGCCTTTGTAAGTGGTCAGCGTCGAGTGGTACTCGAAGAGAAACTCAACCCTGAGCGAAGTTACAGTGCTAATTTAAATGTTAATTATGTATTTACTGTTTTTGGAGGTCAGGGAAGTGTAGATGCTGACGCCTATTTTAATTACTTGGATAATGCCATCTTCCCCGATTATTCTAATCAAAATTTGTTGATTTACAGAAACTTAAAAGGCTATGCCAATATTTTTGGAACTTCGTTGACTGTAAATTACAGCTTCAAGTTTCCGCTATCATTCAATTTAGGTTTAAATTTTTTGAATGCTTCAGAAGTAAGCATTCAAAATGCTATCAGGAATTCCAATAAATTACTTTTTTCGCCCGATTATACTGCACTTTTCAATTTGAATTACAGATGGAAAAAAGCAGGACTCAGTTTTACTTATTCAATGAATTTGACTGGGCCTATGAGTCTGCCTGAAATTTATGACTTAGATATTTTCGGAAACCCACTTTCAACAGCAAGGCCAGAAAGATCCACTATTTTTTCAATACATAATCTACAGATTATTAAAAACTTTGGAAAGCGATACAGCTGTTATGTAGGAATTCAGAATATTTTTAATTATATACAAGCTTATTCGCCTTTATCAGGTTATAACGACCCTGCCTTTTCAAGTGGCTTTAGTCCCTTTTTTGACACTTCTTACAATTATGGCACTATTCAAGGACGGGAGTTTTTTATAGGGTTCAGAATGAATATTGAAAAGAAAAAAATATAATTTCTTTTACTCACCTGTAAAAAGAGTTTACTCAGATAAAATTTTCTTTACGAGAATTTCTCAAAAAAGGCTATTACGAAAGACAAAGACTGGTCCGATTAAATATCTATCATACTAAAAAAAGGGCTGCCCATGATTTTTGGACAGCCCTTTTTATGCAATTAAGACTAAGTTTATCTCATCAGCGTAACTGTACCACGTTTCAGTACTAAACCTGCTCCGCTTGAATTTTCCCAGCTGATAGTGTACATATATACTTCACGAGGTTGGTCTGCACCATTGAAGGTTCCATCCCAGGAGGCTTCTTCAGCATTGTCATAAACAACCTTACCCCAACGGTTATAGACTTTGAATTCACGGATGAATCGTTTATCCATATTGACTACCTGGAATAAATCGTTCAAACCATCCGCATTAGGAGAGAAGGCTGTTGGTATTGATGGGTCATTTGCCTCAACAGTTACAAAAAGAGTATCTGTTGTTACACAACCATCTGCAGATGTTGCAGTAATGATAAACTGATAAACACCGTCATCATCAGGTTGGACACTGGTATTTATACTGTCAGCTGCGCTAAAGTTAGCATTGCTTGGTCCTACAGAAGTCCATGCATAGCTTACCCCGCTTTCAATGTTACCACCAGTCAGCAAGGTAGGATCTCCCCAAATGATTAAAGTATCAGTAGCGAGAGAGTTCAAAACTCCCGCATTGAGTGTTGGAAGGAAGGATGGATTTACAGTAGCAGCATCAGTAACAGTACAACCGTCGCTATCAGTAACCGTAACACTGTAATTTCCTGCTGATGCAGCAGCGATGTCTTCAGTACTAACACCATTAGACCATGCATAAGTGAGTGGTAAGTTACCACCTGAAACAGCCAGATCAACAGAACCTGTATTTGGTTGACCGCAGGCCTCATCAACTGCCGTGAGGGTGATGCTGATATCACCACTGCCAGCTACTGCAATATTTTGTGATGTCTGACAACCATTGGCGTCTGTAACGCTAATTGTATAGTTGCCTTCGGCTAAACCTGCCAGATCTTCCACACTTGCGCCATTTGACCAGCTGTAGGTGTATGCACCTGTACCCCCGTTAACAGAAAGCGTGATTGTTCCATCAGGTTGCCCACAATTTGCAATAGTTGTTGAAACATTGCTAATCGCTAAAGCAGAAGGTTGTGTAATATTTATTGGACCAAGATTTCTGATACAACCATTTGCATCGCTAACTGTAAGTGAGAAAGAACCTGCAGCGATATTATTCAAATCTTCTGTCGTAGTACCATTGCTCCAGATATAACTATAAGGGCTAGTGCCACCAGAAACTGTCACTGGGATAGTACCATTTGTACCGCCATTACAGCTAACATTGGTAGAAGTATTAGTAACGCTAACTGCTGTAGGCTGAGTTATAACAAGATTAGTTTGGGTTGCGGTACAGCCTAAGTTGTCAGTTACTGTAACAGCATAAGTTCCTGCTGCCAAAGCGCTGATATCCTGTGTACTTGCACCATTGCTCCAAGCATAATTGTAATTTGGAGTGCCGCCACTGACTGTTAAGTCTATTGAACCATTCGTGCCACCATTACAATTGATATTAGCTACCGTAACAGAAGCAGAAGGCGTGCCTATTGCTGCAATTGCAATGGGTCCGTTTGTTGTGCTACAGCCATTTGCATCACTTATAGTAACGGTGTAAGCACCTGCGCTTAATCCTGAGACATCTTGTGTGTTTGCGCCATTCGACCAAGCATAAGAAAGCGTGCCTGTACCTCCCGATGCATTGATATCAATAGTTCCACCTGCAGAACAGGTAGCATCTGTTGTAGTAAGGGTATTTGACGTAATTGCTGAAGGTTGCGTAACTGTAGCAGAAGCCGTTGCAGTACAACCTACACTGCTGGTTGCGGTAACGTTATAAGTTCCAACTGCAAGACCAGAGATGTCTTCGGTTGTTGCGCCATTACTCCAGTTGAATGTATAACCAGTTCCTGCTATTGTCAGATTTACAGATCCGTTAT
>JBILRK010000080.1:0-7101 GCA_044372705.1 Saprospira sp.
TGGCTGCAATTCAGGCACCACTTGTATTATTTGCTTTTTTATATGGCTATAGTGGTCAAATTGAAAAACACAAAAAATTAGTAAAAGTGAGTTACCCTGTATGGCTTTATGTCAGTGTAACTGGTGTAATATGCTATTTAATGATCTCACCTTATTATTCTTAAAAGTATGAAACATTTTATAATAAGAACATTACTGCTACTCTCAATTCTTTTATCGGGAGCAATTACAACTGATAAGTTAAATGCACAATGTCCGATGTGTCGCATGTCGGCCGAAGCAGATCTTAATGCTGGAGGAACCAAAGCCAAAGGCTTGAATGCTGGCATCATGTACATGCTCAGTTTTCCTTACATCCTGCTGGGAACACTTGGTTATATATGGTATAGGGAACGAAGAAGAGTAGGAGAGGCTGATCAGCTCGCAGAGCTCAGAGGATTATTAGAACCTCATGATTGGAAAAAATAAATCATTAAGCCGAAAACTCTAGAGAGTTTTCGGCTTTTTTGGTAAATAAGTTTAGAAAAATGGAGGTTTATCTATTCTATTGTACCAGTTTTCTTTCTGGAGATCATTATCATTTTCTGAACCGTAATTTTTAAGTTCATTTAAAATGAATTCCTTGATTTCCCCATCAATATAAAGTGGATAAAAGCAAACCCAAAAATCGCCATTCTCTGATTTAAACTTTTCCCAAAACGCTTCAAATGAACTATAGGTTTTCTCCCATTTATTGTTGTCATCTTCGTCAATTAAAAATCCACCTGAAGAACCAGTTTCGATAAAGGTTCCATTAGTTAAGCGAAAAATTTTAGCTCCACCGCCGTCTACGCCTATTTCTAAAATTAGTTTTGCTTGCATAAACTATAATTTTGTAGTAATAAAAAAGCACCTACGAATCCTTATTCATAAGTGCCTGATTAGTCGGGATGACACGGCTCGAACGTGCGACCTCGCGCCCCCCAGACGCGTACTCTACCAACTGAGCTACATCCCGATTATATATTTGAGAATTTGAAATTGTGCTGATTTGAAAATTAAACAGCTTCGTAGTATTCAAATTAGCAAAGGCTAAAAAGTAGCAATTTTTATAGCGGCACAAATATATTTGTTCTGCCTATTATTTCAAATATTTTCCCGAGATTTTTCTGAAGTGCAACTATTGCTTTAGACAGGATGAATTCACAAAGAGGCAAAAAGAACAATGCTCATTTCTTTTAAATCTTCAAATTTTAAAATGAACAAATCTTCAAATTAAAACTACCCATTTCCACCAAAAAAGTCTTTCATTCTGTCGAAAAGACCTTTGCGCTCTTCTTTTGATTTTAGACCCGGTTTGAAATTCTTCGATTCACGTAATTTTTCGAGGGTTTTACGCTCTTCGCTATTGAGTTCTGTTGGTACCCAAATATTTACATGAATCAGTTGATCTCCCTGGCCATAGCCTTGAATAGAAGGTAAACCTTTGCCGCGCAAACGGAATATTTTACCTCCCTGAGTGCCTGGGGGAACGGTTACTTTTACCTTTCCAGTAAGTGTTGGCACTTCTACGGTAGTTCCAAGAACAGCATCAGCAAAGTTGACATCTAATTCGAAAAGCACATTATTATTATCTCGAGAAAAATGATCATGTTCTTTTTCTTGTATATTAATGAGCAGGTTGCCTGCAGGGCCAGCATTCAAACCGGCATTGCCTTTTCCATTCATAGAAAGTTGAATTCCTTCGCTTACACCAGCAGGAATGTCAATAGAAATGGTCTCTTCGCCATAATTACGACCCTCTCCCTTACAGGTTCCGCATTTATTGGTAATCATCTGACCGCTACCATTGCAGCTGGGACAAGCAGCAGTTGTCTGCATTTGTCCAAGGAAAGTATTCTGCACACGTCTTACATAGCCACTACCATTACAAGTATTACATACCTTTACAGAGCTGTTATCTTTGGCGCCTGTACTGGCACAGGTAGAACAGCCTACATATTTTTTTACTTTGATTTTCTTATTTACTCCGCTGGCAATTTCCTCCAGTGTCAAACTTACCTTGATGCGTAAATCTGAGCCTGGCTGACCGCCACCCCTTTTTCTACTACGTCCCTGTTGACCGAAGAAATCGAAACCACCGCCAAAAATATCGCTGAAATGTGAAAAAATATCATCCATGTTTGAAAAGCCAGCTCCTCCGCCAGCACCAGCTCCACTCAGACCAGAGTGGCCATATCTGTCATAAACATTCCTTTTTTCATCATTAGATAAAACTTCGTAAGCTTCAGCTGCTTCTTTGAATTTTTCTTCGGCTTCTGGATTGTCGGGATTTCTATCAGGGTGAAGTTCCATGGCAACTTTTCGGTAAGCCTTTTTAAGATCTTCTTTTGATACGCTTTTGGATACTCCCAAAACTTCGTAATAATCGCGTTTTTGTGCCATTTTGGTTTAATGTATTATTGACCTACAACAACTTTTGCGTAGCGAATGATTTTTTCTCTTAGGTAATAACCCTTTTCAATTGTCTCAATGACTTTTCCTTTCAACTCATCGTTCGGGACTGGAATTTTAGTCAACGCTTCATGTAAGTCGGGATTAAATTCTTCGCCGTCACTTTCCATGATTTTAAGACCCTGTTGCTCCAATGTTTTGAACATTTTTTCATAAATAAGTATTATACCTTCAAGTATAGCACTGTCTTCACTGCTTGATTTAGCGGCCTTAATGGCTCTTTCAAAATCATCTAGGGTAGATAACATTGATTTTATAGCCGATTCGGCAGCCGTTTTAATTAACTCTTCCCGTTCGCGCATGGTGCGTTTGCGGTAATTATCAAATTCGGCATAGAGTCTTAAGTACTTATCTTTCATTTCGCTGAGTTCGGCTGCTGTTTTAGCATTTTCATCAGCTTGATTTTCTTGATTTTTCAGTTCATCAGCATTTTCAGCCTTGTCTTCAGGCTGATTTTCAAGCTGATCTTTCTCCGAGTGATCTTGTTCTGAAGATTTTTTATTATCCATCTCAGGGCCGTCAACGGGAATTTCTTTATTTGCCATAATTATATATTATTGATTGAGTATTTAGAGAATTGTACAAGTTGAGGTCAAAATCTTTGCCACAACAAAAGAGTAAGACAAACTGACAGAATTGTCACAAAGCCTTGCAAAAATAGCCTATTTTTCAAGACTTTTTGACAATTGCGCATCGATAAGTTTGTAGTCGAGGTTCACACCCATAATGTTACCTTTTGGGCTAATTAGTATAGTAGCCGGTATTTCTCTAATTCCGTAGGCCTTAGCTGCCGGGTCATTAAATCTATCGAGGGAAGACACATGATAGGGCCAACTGAGACCATCCTGCGCAATTGCCCTTAGCCAGCTTTCCTTATTTTTTTCAATGCCAACACTAAACACTGTGAAGCCTTTTGCATCCTTGAATTCAGCATTAGCATACTTTTTATAAAGTTCTACAATTTTCTTATTGGAATCTCTGCAAGGGCCACACCAACTACCCCAAAAGTCGAGCAGTACCCAACTGCCTCTCAGGTCACTAAGTTTTAAACTATCTCCATTTGGATTTGTCGAAACAATCTCAGGAGCTGGAGTTCCGGCTGTCACTCCGGGTTGTTTATACCATTTAAAGCCAAGCCAAACAAGCAAGATTAGGACAAGTAATGCGATTATTTGTGTATTTCGGGACACTTTAATTATGCTCATGGAGTGTAATGCTAAAACTGCTGATAAATAGTATAATAAAACACTGAAGTTTAATTATTGTTGGGCTCTTCAACCATATCGAGAACACCCAGTTTGACCAAGGCAATGCGGGATGCCTCTTGTTCAGCACTTTTTTTATTAAAATCTTCGCCTTCGGCATATTGTTCATTGTCGAGCAAAACGGCAACTCTAAATTTTTCTCTGTTATGTTTTGATTTGCTGTGTTCGAGTAATTCGTAAGAAATAGTTTTTTGTTGTTTCTGACAGTATTCGAGCAAAAGGCTTTTGAAATTATCATTCAGGTTTTCAAGAAAATGAACATCTAAATGTTTTTTTAGAATTCTATGAATGATGAATTTTTTTGTTGTGGTAAATCCAACATCCAAATAAATTGCACCAACAAAAGCCTCAAAAGTATTACCCATCATAGTTTGGCTTACTCTGTAGGTTCCTCTTTGACGAAGAAACATATCCAATCCCATGTCTGCTGAAATTTTGTTAAGCGTCTTTCTATTGACCATTTTCGAGCGCATTTGGGTTAAAAAACCCTCGTCGTGCATCGGATATTTTTTAAAAAGATACTCAGCCATAACTGCGTCGAGAATGGCATCGCCTAAGTATTCCAATCTTTCGTTGTTAAAATTATTGATTGGGTCGTCGCCTTTGTGCCCATTTGTTGATTTATGGGTAAAAGCACGGTGATAGTAGTGCAAATATCGGGGCACAAAACCCAGAATTTTACTTAACTCTCTTGCAAAGGTTCTGTCGGGAGAGAGGTATAAATTATAAATCTTTCTAATCACCTAGTTGAATAATACAAAAAGAACAAACAGTTAAAAAAATAAGAATGGCTGACACTGGGTCAGCCATTCTGAGTATCTTCATTTTAATCTTGATATTTTTTGAAAATCACTGCTGAGTTATGACCTCCAAAACCGTAGTTGATGTTCAAAGCGATATTGACATCAGCCTCGATCATTTTGTTGGGTGTAATTTTAATATTTGAATCGATCTGAGGGTCGAATTCATTAAAATTGATGGTAGGAGCGATTTTACCTTCATTGATAGTTTTGATGCAGATAATTGACTCAACAGCACCAGCAGCGCTGATGAGGTGACCAGTCATCGATTTGGTTGCGCTCATATTGATATCATAAATAGCATCGCCCAAGGCATTTTTGATGGCATTGGTTTCGGCAATGTCTCCTAAATCGGTAGAAGTGCTGTGCGGATTAATATAATCCAAATCTTCGGGTTTGATGCCGGCATCTTTGAGCACCAAATTGATAAGTTCGATCACACCAGTGCCATCGGGATTCGGCGCAGTGATATGGAATGCATCGGCATTTTGTGCAACACCTATAATTTCTGCATAAATCTTTGCTCCGCGTGCTTTGGCGTGCTCCAGCTCTTCAATAACGAGACAGCCGGCTCCTTCGCCGATAACAAAACCATCGCGGTCTTTATCGAATGGGCGAGAGGCGGCAATTGGGTCATCGTTTCGGGTGGAAAGGGCTTTCAATGCATTGAAGGCACCTACACCTACTTCTCCGATAGCAGCTTCGGCACCACCAACTACCATTACATCGGCACGTCCTAATAAAATTTGGTCATAACCTAATCCGATACAATGTGTTGAAGAAGCACAAGCCGTAACAATAGCCGCGCTTGGTCCGGTAAAACCATGACGGATGGATATATTGCCCGCAGAGGCATCAACAATCATTTTAGGTACCAGAAATGGCGTAAAACGAGGTGTGCCATCGCCTTTGGTATATTCGGCAATTTCGGCATGTAGTGTATCAATACCACCAATTCCCGAAGCCCAAAATACACCAATTCTTTTTTTGTTTTCAATTGTATCGAGTCCTGCATCTTTAATGGCTTCGTCGCTGGCAACGAGGGAATATTGCATTACAGGGTCTAGTCGGCGTACTTCTTTACGGCCCAATATTTCACCCGCATCAAAATTTTTGACTTCGCAGGCAAAATGAGTTTTAAATTTTTCAGCATTGAAATGTGTAATTGGCGCTGCTCCGCTAACACCATTCAGCAGATTTTGCCAAAATTCTTCAATGTTATTTCCAATTGGAGTTAAAGCTCCCAAACCGGTAACTACTACACGTCTTTTGCTCATTTTGATACAATATTTATTAAGAAATTCTTTATATCGATATGCTTAAAAAAACGACAGCGTCGGAGCAGACATACCGCACCCCGACGCTTTTCGTTTATCGAAAATTCTATTCCTAAATAGGTTTAGAACTACGAATTTGCTTCCAGGAATGAGATAGCATCGCCTACAGTCTGAATTTCTTCAGCCTTCTCATCGGGAATAGAAATTTCAAACTCGCGCTCAAATTCCATGATAAGTTCTACGAGGTCGATAGAGTCGGCGCCCAGATCTTTTTTGAAGTTAGCGCTGGGAGTAATTTCAGATTCATTGATAACCAATTTATCGGCAATAATTTTGGTTACGCGTTCTTGGATGCTTGCCATAAAATTTTTAAGTTTTTGTTTTAACAAATAGCCTTCAAAATGAAGATTTAAGCAGTTAAAAGGATTAAATTCAGCTGCAAAGATGAAGATTTGCATCCTGATTACCAAAGATTTTTTTCGGTTTTTTTAATGTTCAGACAAAAAATAGACTTTTTGGCTTGACATAGTTTGCAAATAATATTATGCTAATGTGGTTAAAATAATGTCCTAAAGAAATATTATTTTACACTGCTCCTGTTTGTTTTACTCTTTGAGCGGTAAAACCAAAGACACCGCCTAATATTCCGCCTGCAATGTGAGCATACTGCGAAATAGTGTCACTGCCCATGCTGCTCATGATTTCCTTCCCTACAAAAAATAAGACTACCACTATAAAAGTAAGCGGTATTGTTCCCTCTTTTACATCGGCGAATGATACTAAAACAATAAACATAAATACTAATCCGCTGGCGCCCAGCAAGCCTGAAGTAAAAAATATTACCTGAAAAATAGCAGTTACGATGGCAGTTGTAAGCATCATCGTTAAAATATTTTTACTACCGTATTTTTCCTCCATTATTGGCCCTATTAGTAAAAAAATAGAGAGATTACCCACCAAATGTTCTGTATTGGCATGCCCCATTGTGTAAGCAAAAATTCTAATATAGTTTTTCCAATCAAACCATTGCCATTTATCTATTACGAAGAAATGTCCTATTAAGCCATTACGAGTATTACCTAAATCTCCCCAAAAGATGTAGTTAATAATATAAACAACTGAACAAATAAGTGCAAAAGATAATACAACAGGCGCGTTATAGCTAATTTTTAATTTATTCATAAGTTTTTGTTTAGCTGACAACTCCACTCACTCTGAGCAGATATGCTTTTCCGGTGACCCCGGCGCGGGTTTTTGGATGTAGAA
>JBILRK010000081.1:0-7092 GCA_044372705.1 Saprospira sp.
TTCTTGCTCCTCGACCCACCCTTTGAACTTCGGGCATTGTCAAGCGCTGCTGCCGAACAGACAAAACGGGCATTTGGAAAATCTTTGAGTCCGCAAATATGATCCACATGAAAATGAGAAACGATGATGTAGCTTATATCTTCAGGGGCAATGCCTTTGTCAGCTAGTTGTGCCTTTGCCGATTCTTCGGGTTTTACAACTGTTGGCAAAAGCAATGCAGTGAGTTTTGCTGGCCATTTCGATGTCACCTCATAAAAACGTTCACTACAGCCGGTATCGAAAAGGATTTTCCCATGAACAGGATGTTCAATCAAACCTACCATAACCGGTATTTTTACCTTTTCTTTGCCGGCACCTTTTAACATCATATTTTCTTTCGAGACACAATGCCCGCATTCTATAAAAGAGATTTTCATTATGAGTTTTTTAAGTTGCTTTTCACAAATATAACCAGGACTTAGGCAATTTTTTTTATTTTTGGTATAATTGTGTTCTCATCACTAAAAGCAATGTCAACAGTTCAACTCAGGAATGTTTAAATATTTAAAGTCTATCTCATTAAATCTGCTTTGGTACCTGAATGTTTTTACAGCATTCCTGCTTATTTTATGTTACACGGCACCCTATGTATCGCCATTAAAAAGTGGTTGGTTGGCTATTTTGGCATTGGGTTATCCTTTTTTATTGTTAATCAACGTCTTTTGGCTTGTCTTTTGGCTTTTTAGGAGAAGCAGGGCTGTGTATGTCTCATTAGGCAGTATTATTTTGGGCGCAGCTTATATACCTACATTGATTGGATTTGGAAAAACCGCTGAAATTCCGCCCGATGCAATTAGACTAATGACTTATAATGTGCGCTATTTCAATACGTCAATCTATTCAAAAGAAGTCAAATGGATTGAACAACAGAATAAAATTATAGCCTATATAAAAGAGGAAAAGCCCGATATTTTGGCTGCACAGGAATATAGTGGCAAGGGTAGGGCTTCCACCAAAAGAGCAGATGAATTACTGAAAGCAGCAGGTTTTGCCTACATACATCGAGGCGGTAAAAGCAGCCTTGCTATACTTAGCAGATATCCTATGGAGAACAAGGGTGTATTGCATTTTCAAGGATCGCAAAATGGGGCCATTCATGCCGATTTGATCAGCCCTAAAGGTAAAATCAGGGTTTATTCCGTGCATCTGCAATCGACCCGATTGGGAAGGGATGCCGATGAAGTCCTTAAAAAAGACAATCTTAAATCCATTGGCAATAAAGAGACACAGGAGAAATATTACCGAATCGAAGATAAACTCAGCACCGCTTTTGAAATGCGGGCAAGACAGGCCGAAATTCTTTCGGAACATATTGCTGAATCGCCCTATCCGGTAATTGTTTGCGGTGATTTTAACGACACTGCACTATCTTATAGCTATCGCCTCATGTCGAAAGGGCTACAGGATAGTTTTATTAAAAAAGGATGGGGTCTGGGAACCACTTATGCCGGGCCTCTGCCCGCGCTGCGTATTGATTATATTCTTTGTAGCAAGCAGTTCAAAATATATTCCCACAAAAAACAACAGAAAGCCATTTCTGACCATTATGCGCTTATGAGTGCCGTAGGAAAGGAATAAGATTAAGCTACTCCCCCAAAAAGCCTTTTTTTGCAGCTTTTTTATTCTTATCCACCTCTTTGCTTTTGAATGCCGGATCGAGTTCCTGCAGTTTATTGTAATCGGTGATAGCCTTGTCGTATTGTTTGAGCTGCAGGTGTAGATTTCCGCGGTGGAAATAAGGATTGGCCAGTTGTGAATTTATTTCAACAGAGCGGTTCAGGTTGTCCATTGCAGTATCAAGATTACCCATATCGGCATAGATTAAGCCGCGGTTCATATATGCCCAAGAGTTGAGCGAGTCGAGGCCGATGGATTCATTGACATCTTTCAGCGCTTCTTCATATTTTTTCAGGCGTCTTTTGGCATCAGCTCTATTGTTGAGTGCATAGGGCTTGTAAAGCTCGCTCAAGGCTATTGTTTTACTAAAATCAGAAATAGCCTTTTCATATTGTGCCATTTCTATGTAAACATAACCGCGACGGATATAACTTGCTGCATCATCGGGAGCTAATTCATTCAATACTTTATCATAATCGCGCAGGGCTTCCTTGTACTTTGAAATTTCTGAATAAGTGTAAGCTCTTGTGATATAACCCAAAGAAAGTTTAGGATCAAGTTTTATCACTTTGTCAAAATCGAGCAGGGCTTCTTTGTATTTTTTTAATTCGCGATAAGCCATACCACGATAATAATAAGCCGTTGTAAAATTTGGATTTAACTGCGTGGCTTTGCTGTAATCAAGAATGGCATCGTTCCATTTTTTGAGGCTGAATTTTACCGAAGCTCTTCCAAAGTAAATATCAGGATTATTGGGTGATTTTTCAATTGCCTTTTCATAAGTGCTCAGGGCCTTTTCAAAGTAGTTCAGTGAGCGGTAACAATTTCCAATGTTTAACCAAATATCGGGATATTTATCAGTTTCATTTTCAAGGCTGGTCTCCTGCAATTCAAGCATTTTTTCGAAATCTTTTAGCGATTCGGCAAAACGGTTTACTTTGTATAGTGCAAGAGCCCTGTGATAAAGCGCAGGTATAGATTTTTCATTGATTTCCAAAGCGTTCGTATAGTCAAGAATAGCGGATTCAAAATAATTTATCTCAATTTTTGACTTAGCGCGACCTATGTAGGCATCACTGTTTTTGGCATCTTTTGAGATGACTTTGTCAAAATCTTTTACTGCATCTGACCATTTTTTTAGTTCCATGAACGCTTTTGCACGATTCATACCAACACTAATAATTAGATTGCTGTCAAGTTCCAGGGCTTTGTTATACTTGGCAATAGCCGCTTCTGCCTGTTTGTTTTTGAGGAGTTCGTTCCCTTCTTTATACAGATCCTGAGCAGTTTGAGCCAATAAGGTTGTAAAGAAGAAGCAAAAGATAAATAAAAAGGAAAAGTATTTCATACCGGGTATAATTATAGAATTTTATACAAATTATTCATTTGTTCAACAATGCTCGTCATAAGAATATACATCCAAAAACAAATTTTTGGTCAGGGAGTTTGATTTTAGTACAAAGATTGGCAATACTATCACAAAGTAAAAAATTAGCACTTTAAGTTATTAATAATAAATTAACTGTACCCTTTACTATTATCTATGTATAAAAAAATCCGTAGCTCTAAAGTACGGATTCTGTATGCTTATTTTCTTTTTTTAAAGTTTCGGTTGCCTTGTTGCGGACCACCTTGACCTTGTGGACCGCCCTGTCCTTGTGGACCACCTTGGCCTTGATTGTTTCTTTTGAAACGGTTTTTATTTCCGCCTTGTTGTTGACCACCTTGTCCTTGTTGACCACCTTGCTGTTTTTGAAACTGACCTTTTTTGTGGTATTGTTTAGCACCAATTTTCTGTTGTTGATTATTGATGCTATTAGCGCCCATTACCTTGGTCTGTGGCTGAATTAGGAAGTTGATATTGGTCGACTCTCCCAGATTGATACGTCCGCGGCTAAGATTGCGCATCTCCTGAGCCACCACATCATCGCTGGCATTGTCGCGATTCCAGTTTTTGTAGCACATTTTCATAAAGGCCCCAATAACACGAATCAGTTCTTCGCGTCTTTCTTCGTCATCCATTTCACAGGCCTTCTCAATCAGTCTTTCAATGCCTTTTCCGTAATGTTTATATCGGATATTGTTTTTTGAATAAGGTACCTGTTCCGGTTTAGTTTTTTCTTTTCGGGCGGGAATATTTTCGGGAATATCTACATCCAATTCATAATCACAAATTTGAAGAATATGTGACCAAATTTTAATTTTATAATCGTCAATATTTCTATTGTTAACCGGATACATCTCCAGGATATATTCTACAATTCTTTCAATTGTAGCCTGACGTTTTTCTCGCTCGGGCATATCTTTGGCAAAAAGAATCATTTTTTGGAAATTTCTTCCAAATTCACGGACAATGATGGGTTCTTTAGCTGTATTATAATTCATATAATGTGTTAATAATGCCTTTTTATTCTACTGTGACAGATTTTGCAAGATTACGAGGCTGATCGACATTGCAGCCGCGCAAAACAGCTATGTGGTAGGCCAACAGCTGAAGAGGTATGACAGAGAGCAGCGGTGTGAGCGGCTCCTCGGTTTCGGGAATTTCGATAAAATAATCAGCCATTTCTGCTATTGTCTCATCGTTTTCCTTTACAATGGCCAAAATTTTGCCTTTTCGTGCCTTTACTTCCTGAATATTGCTGATTACTTTATCACGGGTACTATCATTGGTTGCAATAACAACTACTGGCATGTTTTCGTCAATCAGGGCAATGGGTCCATGTTTCATTTCGGCAGCAGGATAGCCTTCGGCATGGATATAAGAAATTTCCTTAAGCTTGAGCGCTCCTTCCAGGGCAACAGGAAAATTATAACCTCGTCCCAAATAAAGTGCATTGTCTGCATCTTTCCACATTTGGGCAATGTATTTTATTTTACTGTCGTTTTCGAGTACCTTTTTAACCTTTGCAGGAATGTTTTCCAGCTCGGTTAAGAGCTGATAGTAGTATGAGTTTGAAATGGTGCCCCTTTTATGAGCAAGCTGTAAGGCCATTAGCGTCAGTAGCGATATTTGTCCGGTGAAGGCTTTTGTGGAAGCCACACCAATTTCCGGACCGGCATGTATATAAGAACCAGCGTCCGTCATTCGGGCAATAGTAGATCCAACTACATTGCAGATGCCATATACCAAGGCATCTTTCTCCTTGGCAAGTTCTATAGCGGCAATCGTATCGGCGGTTTCTCCCGACTGAGAAATAGCAAGCACAACATCTCTGTTGCTGATAATTGGATTTCTGTATCGGAATTCAGAGGCATATTCAACCTCTACCTTTATGCGCGCTAGGTCTTCGATGAGGTATTCACCAATAAGTCCTGCAATCCACGAAGTGCCGCAGGCTGCAATAATAATCCTATCGGCATTTATAATTCTGTTTTCAAATTCATTAATACCTCCCAGCGTTATCAGACCCTGTTTCACATTGAGCCTTCCGCGCATAGCATCGGCAATGGTATCGGGTTGTTGATAAATTTCTTTAAGCATATAATGCTCAAAACCTCCTTTTTCAATGGCTTCGATTTCCATTTCGAGGTATTGAATGAAAGGCGTTTGAATTTGATTGTCAATAGATTTTATAATAAACTCTCCATCTTCAAAAGCTGTCAGGATTTCTTCGTCATTGAGATAAACCACATTTTTTGTGTACTCAATAATTGGCGAAGCATCTGAAGCCAAATAAAGGGATTTATCATCGCCCAATCCTAAAACCAGTGGACTTCCCTTGCGAGCTGCTACCAGTTTGTTTGGCTCTTCGAGATCGAGAATAACGATGGCATAGGCTCCAACTACTTTTGAAAGTGCAACCCTTACCGCTTCGTCAATTGGCAAACTATCTTTTTGCTGGATTTCTTCAATGAGGTGAACCAATACCTCTGTATCTGTTTCGCTGCTAAACTTATGACCTGCTTTTTCCAGCATTTTTCTCAATGGGCCATAATTTTCAATAATGCCATTGTGAATAATTGCCAATTTTCCGTTTCCAGACAGATGTGGATGTGCGTTTACGTGATTGGGTTCGCCATGTGTAGCCCAACGGGTATGGCCAATTCCTCGGGTACCAATGGTGTTACTACCCGATACATAGTCAACCAGGTCCTTTACTTTACCCTTTCTTTTATAAATTTTTAGACCATTGCTTCCGTCCGATTCCATCAGCGCAACACCGGCACTGTCATATCCACGATATTCCAAACGTTGCAATCCTTTAATCAGAATCGGATAGGCTTCTTTTTTGCCAATATAAGCTACTATTCCGCACATAATTTAGCTAAGATATTAAAAATGTAATAATTACGGATTGTTTTTGGTATATGTGAGATAGAGCTTTGCTCTCAGGGACTCACTTTTTTCATTAGCCAATAACATTCGTCCAGCATCTGTCACAGAGGCAGTTTGAATATAAACGGATTTTTCAAGTGTTTCATTGTCCACCATCCTTTGAAAAAATTTGGACAAATTCATTCTGAAATAACGTTTGTCGCCATCATATTTCAAGGTGCCACCAAAAATCAAATAAGGGTTTAAAGCGTTTCTGTTGATAGAATTGCTGATATCATCTACTAGCAAATAATTGTCATCAGCTGTTTTTTCCAGACAGAACAATTGATTTGGAATTGGGTAGTTTCTGTCTTCTTCGCCGGCAGGATAAAGATAAAGCTCGGCTTTGTTTATGACAACATTGCCAAGGTTTTCCAAAAATGGAAAATCGAGTTTTGCAGAAACGCCATTCATGCCCTGTAGATATACAAAGGTATCGATTTGGTTATTTTGCAATACTCTCGTGCCATTATAGTCATGTTGAAATGATAAAACGGACTCAGAATCTCCATCTGAAAGATAGTCATAAGTACGAGAAACATTAGAACTGTCGCGGTAGTAAAGCGTAAGCTTTGTAAGTGTAGCAGTTGGCAAAAATCTAATAACAGCAGAATTTCCGCTAGCTGCTTTAGGCTTAATGCAAACTCCTTTCAGAAAATCTTTAAAAATGGTATTGTTTTCGTAAATATTGGAACTGGGATTCAATAGTGCCTGTCCCAAAGCATCATCTAGTCTAATTCTAAGATGTGGTCTTCGTACCAGGCCTTGTACAGAAACGCTATCGAAAATCTGAGGTACAAAAGTGTGGGTAGCCAAAAGGTCACCTAAAGCAAAGCTTTTATCGGAATAATAATCCTGCTCAGGTGTGATTGTTTCTGTAATTCGATAAACTTCCCAGGTCTGTTGTGGAAAAGCACTTGGATTGCCACCGTAATGTCCTAAGCTGTCATATTGAATACTGAGTACCAAAGAATCAAATTGTGCAGCTGGAAAAGTTGCATTTGTAGTTGTGAGCCTAAAGTTTGTATAAATGGAAGCGTTTGTCTTGCCAAAAATCGGATCGATGTAAGCGCCACACAACCAACGGCTTCGGCTATCGGTAAGCAAAGGATTGGTCG
>JBILRK010000082.1:0-7048 GCA_044372705.1 Saprospira sp.
ACAAGAATGCCGAAAATAAGCGTGTTTTTGATTCCTGCCTTGTCGGCTAAAATACCGATAGGATAGGCAAAGATTGAATAAACCAGATTGTAAAAGATATAAACGCCGATTACCTGAACATCATCGAGACCCGATTCTTTAGCCTTCAGGAGTAAAAAAACATCCGAACTGTTGAAGAGTGCAAAAAACAGCAGTCCGATTACAAGTCTGCGATAATCCTTTGGCGCTGTTTTCCAGTAATTTAGGTAGGAAAAAAAACCTGGCCTGCTCTTCAGGGACTTTATGGAGCTTTTTTCTTTTAGTAAAAAGGTACAAAGGATCGCCACTAGTCCTGGAGCCAAGGCTATAAGAAACAAATTTTTATAATCTGCTGGATAAAAATACAAATACAACAAGGCAAAAAGTGGCCCTATCACAGCGCCTAAAGTATCCATCGAGCGGTGAAAACCAAAAATCCTTGCCTTCGTTTCGGGCGTAGCCTCCTCCGATAAAATAGCATCGCGCGCTCCGGTTCTGATGCCTTTGCCTAAACGGTCGAGACTTCTTGAGAAAAAAATCCAAAGTGGATAAATAAAAAGTGCCATCATAGGTTTCGAAAGGGCACTGAGGCTATAGCCCAACTGTACAAAAGGCAATCTTTTGCCACTCAAATCCGACATTTTACCAAAATAACCCTTGCTGAAACCGGCAGTCGCCTCGGCCAAACCTTCCAGAATTCCAATTAAAAGCACAGAAAAACCAATCGATTTGAGAAATATCGGCATCACCGGATATAGCATTTCACTGGCAGTATCGGTAAAAAGACTGACAAGAGATAATATCCAAACTGTTCTGCTGATCATTTTCAAAGAGTGGAGGATTTAATAACTTAAAATTAAGACGTTTTTTATCCTAATAAGAAATTTAGGCCTAATTTCCATATCATAATACGGAAATTAGGCCTAAAAACCATAAAAAGATATTTTTATCAACAACGTTGAATAATTTTCAAATTAGCAAATCTTCAAATTATCAAATTGCATTAGTGACATTTAAAATAATCAAAGGGTTCCTTGCACTCCTGGCACTGATACAATGCCTTACAAGCTGTAGAGCCAAACTGACTAATCATTTTTGTGTTTTTTGCACCACAGTGCGGGCACTCGGGCTGAGGGGCCTCGCTGAATAAGGCTTCGATGCGTTTGGCATTGGTACCGAGAATAGGTGGTGCTATGCCGTATTCTTTTAGTTTTTTTATGCCTTCGGCGCTCATCCAATCGGTTGTCCAGGCCGGACTAAGTATATTAGTGACCTTTACCGGATGAATGCCATTGGCTTCCAATTCGGCAATAATACTAAATTCGATGCTTTTCATGGCGGGACAACCCGAGTAGGTGGGAGTTATGACAACTTCTACGCCATCGCCATAGCTTTTTATGTCACGCACAATGCCCATATCCAGTACGCTTAACACTGGAATTTCAGGATCGCTCACCTGTTCGAGTAATTGCCATATTTTGTTGATTATGACTACCATTCTGCCCCAGGATAAGCGCGCTGCATCCACTGCAATTCTGCCAGCAAATGTCCATGAAATTCACTGTGAATGCCATCTTTGCCACCTTTCTGAAAAGGTTCATCGGTAGGAATTGTGAGGCTTGCCTCGCTTAGAATTTCCTTTACTTTTTGGAAATAGAGCGGACGGATTTTGTTCAAATCCACACCAATGCCATTGCCAAGCATTTCGCGGTCGGTCTCGTTCAAGAGGGTCATTTCACCAATAAAATCCCAAAGATCATCAACGGCAGTCTGTATTTTCTGATGACTCAGTTCGGTACCATCGCCCAGGCGTATCATCCATTCCGAGCTGAAACGGATATGATAATTAATTTCCTTTAGGGATTTTTCGGCAATTTCGGCCAGGCGCTCATCTTTGCTTTTGGTCAGCTCCTGATAAAACAAATGATTATAGACATCGAAGAAGAACTGTCGCGCAATCGTGTAGGCAAAATCTTCGTTCGGTTGTTCCACCAGCAGGACATTGCGGTAACGGCTGCTGTCGCGCAAATAGGCGATATCATCTTCGCTGCGTCCTTTGCCTTCCAGCTCGGCTGCATATTGGTAAAAATTTCTCGACTGACCAATGAGGTCCAACGCAATGTTAGTTAATGCGATGTCGATTTCCAACTCGGGCGCATGTCCGCACCATTCCGATAGCCTTTGTCCGAGGATGAGGTTGTTATCGGCAAGTTGGAGGATATAGTTTATTAGAGATTGGTTCATAATATTAGCAGGTATCAAGTGCAGGAAACGAAGTTCCGCGAAGCGCAACAGGACTTTTACCCGAATGTTGCCATTAGTAAATTATTAGATTGTTTTAGTATCAGGTATCAGGTATCAAGTATCAGGACTTTTACCCGAATGCTGCCATTAGTGAATTATTAGATTGTTTTGTTATCAGGTATCAGGTATCAAGTATCAGGACTTTTACCCGAATGCTGCCATTAGTAAATTATTAGACTGTTTTAGTATCAGGTATCAAGTATCAAGTACTCAGTAGGATGAGTTGTCTTGCTACCTGCTACCTGCTACTTGATACAACCCAAAAGCTGTATAACTTTTATTTTAGCTAATTACATATGCCCCACTTCTTCCGGAATATCATAAAATGTCGGATGACGGTAAATTTTATTCTTTGCCGATTCGAACATATATTCTTCTTCCGGGTCGGAGGCTATAACTTCTGAAGATTTTACAACCCAAATGCTCACGCCTTCATTGCGACGTGTGTACACATCTCTTGCGTTTTCAATTGCCATTTCTGCATCAGCTGCGTGTAAGCTTCCGGCATGTTTGTGGCTTAGTCCCGATTTGCTGCGGATGAAGATTTCCCACAGTGGCCATTCTTTCTTATCCATGGTATTAGTTTAGATTTGTTATGTTATTTTGTATCAGGTATCAGGTATCGAGTATCAGGTACTTTTTTAGTATGTGGAGTCTTGCTACCTGCTACTTGATACTTGCTACAATCAAGCTACCTTCTCCGCCTTTCTCTTTGCTCTCTTTTCCGCATGAGCCATAGCCGCTTCGCGCACCCAGGCACCTTCGGTTTGAGCTTTAGTACGGGCTTTCATACGCTGCTTATTGCAAGCGCCATTGCCATTTACTACTGCCCAGAATTCTTCCCAGTTGATATCGCCAAAGTCATAATGACCACGTTCCTCGTTCCATTTCAAATTGGGATCTGGTAATTTAACACCAAGATAATTGGCCTGAAGTACCGTTGCATCTATAAAATCCTGACGCAATTCGTCATTTGATTTTCTTTTGATTTTCCATTTTAGTGATTGTTCAGAATGCGTAGAAGCTGAGTCATTTGGACCAAACATCATCAAGGCCGGCCACCACCAACGGTCAACAGCATCTTGTAACATTTTTTTCTGCTCTTCATTACCACGGCTCAGCGAGATCAGAATTTCATAACCCTGACGCTGATGAAAACTTTCCTCCTTGCAGATGCGTACCATAGCGCGGGCATAGGGACCATAAGAGGTGCGAGTAAGCATTACCTGATTCATAATCGCAGCACCATCGACCAACCAACCCACACATCCGATATCTGCCCAGCTCAAGGTAGGATAATTGAAAATGCTGGAATATTTGGCCTTGCCGGTGATCAATTGTTCAAAGAGTTCCTCTCTCGTAATGCCCAGTGTTTCGGCTGCGCTGTAGAGATAAAGACCATGTCCGGCCTCGTCCTGAACCTTTGCAAGCAGGGCTACTTTGCGGCGCAAGGTTGGAGCTCTGAGAATCCAGTTGCCCTCTGGTAGCATTCCAACTATTTCGGAATGTGCGTGTTGCGAAATCTGTCTGATAAGGGTTTTGCGATATGCCTCGGGCATCCAATCCTTAGGTTCAATTTTGACCTCGGCATCGATACGGCTCTGAAATTTCATTTCAAGGCTGTGAATGTTGTTATGATTGTCCATATTCCTATAATTTTAATTATCTTATGCAATATAGCAGTTTATTATTAGAAAACAAAAAAAGCGAACAGTTGTTCGGGGGAGATTGTCAGATTATCAGATATCAGATTGTCAGCTGAAAGTATAGTATCTAATATCTGACAATCTGTTAAATATCATCAAAATCTATCACCACCTTCTCCGTCTTTGGAAATGCCTGACAGGTGAGAATAAATCCAGCTTCGATTTCCTCTTTTACCAGTCCGTAATTTCTTTCCATTTCAACTTCACCTTCGAGTACTCTTGCCTTGCAGGTACAGCACACACCGCCCTTGCAGGCATAAGGCAGGTCGGCACCTTCGCGCATAGCGGCATCGAGTAAGTTGGCTTGTCCAAAGGGGAGGTTAAAGCTAAAGGTCTTTCCATCGGAGGTGACTGTCACGGCGCTCACTTTGCCCTCATCTTCTACACTATACACCTTTTTCTCAGTACCCTGATTTGTGCCGGGACTTGTAAAGAGTTCAAAATGAATTTTTTCTTCGGCAACTCCAGCTGTTTTCAAGGATTTTTCAACCGCAAGAATCATCTCTTCGGGACCACAAATGAAAAACTCATCGGCATTTTTCACATCGAGCAGTCCATCAAAAAGTTCAGTGCATTTTTCTTCATTAATACGACCATTAAAAATAGCCTCTTCCAATCTTTCGCGACTGAGGATATAATAAACCCTGAGTCGCTCCATAAATTTATTTTTAATCCCTTCAATTTCCTCATGAAAAATAATTGAAAGGGTATTTCTGTTGCCATAAACTAGTGTAAATGTGCTTTCGGGTTCTGTCCTCAAAACAGTTTTCATAATAGAAAGCATCGGCGTAATGCCGCTACCCGCAGCAAAAGCAACATAATTTTTCTTGTTATCGGCTTTCAATTCTGTGTAGAAATGTCCTGCTGGAGGCATTACATCGAGTAAATGTCCTTTTTTCAAAACCTGATTTGCATAGGTTGAGAACTTTCCGCCAGGTAATTTTTTTATAGCAACACGCCATTCATTATCCAAGGGACTCGAACAGAGCGAATAATTGCGGCGTACATCTTCGCCTTCGATCATTGCGCGAATGGTCAGATGCTGTCCCTGTTTATATTGAAACTCCGCTCTCAATTCCGTAGGAACTTCAAAGGCGATAGATTTGCAGTCGTCGGTCTCTTCGCGGACGTCAATGACTTTTAGGGTGTGGAATTTGCTCATATTTTTTTGGTATCGGGTATCAAGTAGCAGGTATCAGGATTTTCGCAAGTCTAAAAATCTACTACTCACTATAGAAATTTTATAATTTTAATTAATTTTATAAAACATTATAAATCAGGAATTAGTACAGGTTTTGTCTTGCTACCTGCTACTCGATACCTGCTACTAATAATTTAATAATTCTCCTATTGCTTTACTGACCTTTGCCGCCGAAAGCAGCATGGCCTTTTCCAAAATTTCATTTAAACAGATGGCGGGCAAATCGGCAGAACCAATTGTACGTACCGGGCCATCCAAAAACTCAAAACAATTTTCCTGTACACGGGCGGCAATGCTTTGGGCGAGCGTGCAATTTACGGCTTCCTCAGTCACAACCAGGCATTTACCATGTTTTTTTGCCTGTTCATAAATCAGTTCAGTATCTAAAGGTGCCAGTGTCCTCAAATCCAAGATCGAAACCCTGCCCGGATAATCTACAGCGGCATTCAATGCCCAATGTACGCCCATTCCATAGGTTACCACCACAAGGGTAGATTCATTTTCGATTTTCTCAGCATCGGCCTCCAAAACCATACGACCTTTTCCGAAAGGGATTACATAGTCCCTATCGGGCATAGGAGTGCGCGCGGCATTAGTACCCGGAACCTTCGACCAATAAAGTCCTTTATGCTCAAAAATTACAACAGGATTAGGGTCGTAATAAGCCGATTTCATCAAACCTTTCATATCGGCACCATTGCTCGGATAGGCAATTTTTACCCCTTTAATGTTAGCAACTACCGACTCGACACTGGAAGAGTGAAAAGGTCCGCCACTGCCATAAGCACCAATTGGAACGCGCAAAATCATACTCGCTGGCCATTTTCCATTCGATAAATAATAAGATCGGCTCAACTCGGTAAACAACTGATTCAGTCCGGGCCAGATATAATCAGCAAATTGCACTTCGACAATCGGACGCAGTCCGTTTGCTGCCATTCCAACGGTACTTCCTACAATAAAAGCTTCCTGAATCGGGGTATTGAACACACGGGCATCACCAAATTTTTGTGCTAAGGTTGCAGCCTCGCGGAATACACCTCCAAGTCTTCCGCCCACATCCTGACCATAAAGTAAACATTCCTCGTGGTCTTCCATCAGTTCCTGCACGGCAAAAAGAGCCGAATCGACCATCACTTTTACTTCCGCGCCTTCGGGTTCTCTGACTCCGCGCTCTTCAGTGATGGGCGTTGGAGCAAAAACATGGTTATAAATATCTTCAGGTTCCGGATCCGGAGCTTTTAGTGCTTCTGCAAAATCGGCAGCGACGAGTTCACGGGCCTCTTTTTCAATTTTTTCAATATCTTTTTTGCTAAAACCCTCTTCGAGCATTTGCTTCACAAAAACGGGATAAGGGTCGCGGGATTTATGTTCGTCAAGGTCATCGCGGTACCATTCCATACGCACTCCAGAGGTATGATGATTTAAGAGCGGAACCTTGGCATGCAGCAGGAAAGGGCGGCGCTCTTTGCGCATAATTTCCAGAATATCTTTTATCTCGAGATAGGCCTCCATAAAACTGCTGCCATTGATCTGTCTTGCCTCAATTCCGTGAAATCCCTGAATGAATTCAAAAGCATCCTGAGCACGGGTTTCTTTGGCATTGGCCGAAATGTCCCAGCCATTATCCTGAATAAAAAATAGAATTGGAAACTGTTTTAGAGCAGCCATCTGAAAAGCCTCCGACACCTCACCCTCAGTAATAGATGCATCGCCCAAAGAACATACAGCAACTGGATTTTGACCATCGAAACTGTTTTCGTACAAACCCATGATTTCTTTGTACTGAATTCCCATAGCAACGCCAGCACTAGGAATT
>JBILRK010000084.1:0-7030 GCA_044372705.1 Saprospira sp.
AAACGGCAGCTATTGAGATTTCCAAAACTAAGGAAGAAGCTGCCAGAACAATTGAAGATACCCGTAGCAAAACAGTTTTGCTTCAGAAAGAAGAAACCGAAAAATTACTGAAGGTCAAACAGGAAGTTGCAGCACAAATTGCTGAAGCAAAAGAAAAAGCTGCTCTTGAAATTGTAAATGCTAAAAAAGAAGCTGAACTTAAAATCACTTCTATGAGGGATTCTGTATCGGCTTCTGTTGAAACAATGCGCAAAGAGATTGCCTCTAATAAAGAGAAAACTGCTGCCGAAATATTAAAAACTCAAAAAGATGCTGAAACCAAAATTAGAGCTATCAAAGACAGTTTAAATGTAACTGTTCTAAAAGTCAGTAATCAGATAGCCGATGCGCTGCTTAATGCTTCGGCTGAAAAAGATAGCCTAAATATGAAAATAGCTGCTGACAGAAAAAAAGCATCTGAAGAGATTGCCAAAATAAATGCACAGGTAGCTGAAGCTAAGACAAGAGCAGAAAAAGAAAAGAACTTAACTGCTGAGGAATTGGCAGCCCAAAAAGAAAAAGCTGCAAAAGAAGCTGCCGCATCAAAAGCGCTGTCTGCCGAAGATGTTCAAAAAGCAAAACAAGATGCCGAACAAGCCAAACAAACTATAGCCAAAGAGGTTATTGCTGCAAAAGAAAAAGCCAAAGAAGAATTGGCCATTATTCAGAAAGAAATTGCTGCAAAAATTGAAGAATCCAAATTGAAAGAAACTGAAATTCAGAAAAAATCGGCCGAGGAACTTACCTTATCAAAGGCTCGTGCCAATGATGAAATTGCTAAAGCAAAAGAAGAGGCAACTCAAAAAGCTCAGCTCGCATTAAAAGAAGCCGAAGCAGCAAAGGTTAAATATGCTGAAGAAATTGCACTATCGCAGGCAGAAGCTGCTAAACGCATGAAAGAAATTCAAGATGAGGCAGCAAAGAAAATTGAAGAGACCAGAAAAAAAGCTGCCGAAATAAGCAAAATGTCGAGCAAGCAGATGAACGATGCCAAAGAAAAAGCAGCTGACGATGTCATTGCTGCACAGGAGGCTGCCCTAAAAGAAATAGCTTCAATAAAAGAACAGGAAACCAAAATACGTCAGGAATCTGCAGCCAATGTTGCAAAATCTAAACAAGATGCTGCCGCTGAACAAGCTAAAACTAAGGAAACACTTGCAGAATCCATAAGGAAAGACAAGGAAACTGCTGCCTTAGAGCGTGAAAAAACTTTGAATGAACTTGCCGGCTTTAAAGAAAACGCTGCCAAAGAAGTTGTCAAGAGCCGACAGGATGCCGCTAAGATTATCGAAGAGGTGAAAACTAAGGCAGTAAATATTCAAAAAGAGGAAACAGAGAAACTGCTAAAAGCTAAGGAGGAGACAGCCAATCAAATTGCAATGATGAAGGAAAAAGCAGCAGAGGAACTGGCAAAATCTAAAAAAGATACTGAATTGAAAATTGCCGCGCTAAATGATTCACTCACAGTAGCAAAAGATGACATCAACAACCAAATAGCCGAAGCCAAAGAAAAAGGAGCTATCCAAATAGCCGAAGCCAAGCGAAAAGCTGCAACAGAAGTTAAAAAAGTACAGGATGAGAATAATAAAGCTAAAGACAATATGGCTATTGAATTAGAAGCATTCAAACTAAAAATAGCTGACGACACCAAAAAAGCGGAGGAGACACTCAGAGCAAAAGATTTGGAATTAAAAGAGCTTCAAAAACAGATTGATGCTAAAAAATTGGAATTAGAGTCCTTGAAAAAGGGCAATTAGAGCCTAACTAAAAACGCTGTTTAAAAATAAACGCTGTCTAATAAAATTGGATGGCGTTTACTTTTTGAAGGTATATCGCAAAGCAACATAGGCACCAAACCCTAAAAGTTTTGTGTTGGCTCTGCTGCCATTATCAGATTTGAATACATTTGTTAAGCCTATTTCATTTCTGAGTCCATAATCAATTACAATATTTCTACTAAGCCTGTGTTCTTGACCCAAACCCAGTATTATTCCCGTTTCCCAAGAATTTATTTCAAAGTTATTGGAACTTGCGAAATGAGCAGTGGAACTATGGTTAGCACCTTTCAGATTTGAAATATAAGTTCCGGCATTTGCGATAACATTACTTGTTTTGAAGGAATATAAAACTGGTTTGTATATAAGGTTCACTCTCGTATAATTTATCTCAGTTCTATCGGTATGTTGGCGACCTAAAACCATGTAATTATAATGTTGAATCGTTTTAGTATTATAATAAAACTCTGCGTCAATAGCATGTTTTCCAAATCTTGTTCCAACTACAACTGCATAACTTAATCCCAGACTGGGCTTAAGATTAACATCGGCTGCTCTAATTCTGTTTAGTTTTGAATAGTTTTGATCGTTTAAGAATAGAGCGCTTTTTGCTAAGGTTAAGAGTCCAAAACTATACTCATTCACCCGATTATCTCTTTTAGATTTGACCTGATTTTCAAATATGGAAAGCTCGGGTTCTTCATTTAGCATTTCCAATAAATTAAATTTGATTGAAGCAATTTCAACAGGATCCTTTATGTCATATTCAATCATGTCCATCCCATTTTGAGTCGAAGAATCTAAGATATCGTATGATTGAGCTGAAATAATTTCACCTGAAAGTCCATCATTTTGAATTGTTGAATTGATTTCTTTACTTAAGCCAGGGTTATTATCTGATGAAAAATTATCATAACCTGTATTTGAAGCAAAGTTTTTCCAATTCAGGGTATTTGAACCTTGTTCTTTTAGCGAATTATTGTGCGCTAAATTTTTTTCATTTGAAATTATATTGTGCTGATGTTTCTGCGCTGTTTGAAGTTTTAAGTTGTCAGGCATTGTTGTATCAATTCCATGTTCTCCAAGACCACAACCTCTGATGAGCAGAAGTAGTATTGCGGCTGCACTAACATATGAAAGTACTTTTCTGTAAATGTACCTTTTACGAATTTTATTCAATTCGGGTTGCATGGCATTCCAAATGCTATCGATATTGAGTTTTTGCTCGATGCCGTACCAGATAAATTCTGGCGCAATATGCTTTTGATTGGCTGCAGTTTTTAGCTTCTCATCAATAATATGATTGGCTGCACTGCTTTCGTTTTCCTGGACTGAATTCATATCATGAAAAATCTCATCCCATAGCCCTTCAGGGGCCGGGGTTCTAAAGGCATTCAGCTTTTCGTTGAGCTGCCTCATTAATTTTTCATCATCCGATTCAGGTAACAGCATTGAATTCAGAAATTATTGTTTTTAATAAAAATCTGGCTCTATTTAGTTGTGATTTTGAAGTACCTTCTGTGATTTGTAGCATTTCAGCTATCTCCTTGTGTCCGTAGCCTTCAATTGCGAAAAGCTTAAGGACCATAGCGGCTTTTTGTGGTAAACGTTGCATCATTGCAAGTAATTCTGCTGCATTTATGCTTGGAAGAATTTCATCTACTTCAACATCAACAGTTTGAATGTATTGTTGTGCATTTTCCATTTCTCGTTTTCTTTTTCTGAAATGATCCAATGCCGTATTCACAACAACTTTTCTGATCCAGGCTTTTAGAGCACATTCAAATTTAAAACTTTCAAGTTTCTTGAATACTTTTATAAATGATTCCTGAACTATATCGCAGGCATCCTGATCATTATCGCTGTAAATAAGCGCAACACTATACATCTCATCAGCATATTGACGATACAGTATTTCCTGGTATCTTCTTTCGTGACGAATACAGTGATTTACCAGTTCAGATTCACTCAAGTTAAAGATTTCTATTGACATAAGCTATAAAAAAGATCGGACCTTTGAAAAATCCGTACACATGTTACATTTCTAATGACGTTGAAAACAAAGAAACAGTTGGGATTAGGTAATAGGAATTTGAATAAAGCCAGCTATCATTCCAAGAATAGCGCCAACAACGATTAATTTCCATTCATCTTCTTGAAAAACCGGCCTTAAAAAGCCTACAAAATCTTCTGGTGGCAGTTCCGACATTTTATCATTAAGTGTATGTTCAATATCGAGTGCCTGTTTGGCATAGTCAAAAGCTAAGTGAATATGTTCGGGAATTTCTTCTAGCAATCGCTTGCAGGCAATTTGTTTCACTCTGTCATAACTTTCCGATCCTGATGTAAGTCGGAGTAGTGCGCTGGTATATCCTGCACTGTTGTCTATGCCTTCATTGACATGTTTTTCTATAATTTTTACAAGTTTATCAGATGCTGGCCCATAGAATATCGAATCAAAAATTTTGGGCATAGTCATAATATTTTCAGCTATGATTTTTGCATAACCCTTAGAAACCTCTTTCTGGCGCTGGATAAAAAGCCCCTGAAACCTCATTCCCAAAAATCTTTTAGGCTTTACAGGATTAAATATAAGTTTTAGGGCCAACCAATTGGTCAGATAACCAACAATAAGGCCACTCAAGGGTAGCGTCCACCATATAGGAAATGGTATCCAAATTATTGCCTGAAAAAGACCAAAGAGGGCGCCGAAGTAAAATCCGGAATATTCAATAAATTTAAATTCCTTGTGGCCGACTTCCAAAAATATCTTATTCAGTAAATTTTTATTTTGAAGTAGCTGATCAACAGCCATTTTTTTTAAATTGAAGATTTCAGTTATATTGGTTTTCACCTCTTCCATGATTTCTTCCGTAACTTTTGGGATTTCTTTAACTGCCCGCTGAAAAACCAAATCTTTCTGTTTCGCAGTCAAAAGCTTCCAAAGAGGCACCTCTTGAGATATAGCTTCCTCGAAAATTTGACGGGTTAGCCCCAACATTCTAGGCTCCATCTCTTTTGCTACAACTTTTGGGTTAATTTTGGCAAATTGCTCTTCGATGTCTATCAGATTTTTGGTAATCATATCAACAGACCTCGATGCCATTTTACCAGCTTTTTCAGGTACAATGCCCTGCCATCCAAAAATTCGGTAACCCTTCCATTTGAACCCTATATACTCTAAAGGATAAAATGTCATTTTTAACGCAAGTACATTTGTACCCCACCCTATTATACCGGCAATGATTGGTATGAGAAGAATATGCCACTCAAAATTTTCGGCATAAAAATTTAATATGTGCTGTATATAATTCATCATAATTCTAAGTGAAAATAATAATTTCAAAGATATCTCAAAACTTAATAAAAGCTATGTTTTTATCTTCTATTGTCAAAAATTTTAAAAAAATTATACTGCTTTAGCAGCGAAAATGTACTTTATTAAGTTTTCAATGTTGGATGATAAGTCCATCGATTATTTACAATTTTAAAGTATTTCTTTAATTTTTTATTAAATTGATAACATTTTTAATAACTTTAGCCTGAATATTTTAAACTAAAACAGCTTATTACTAACATATTAAATATTTATCACCTTGAAATTCAAATACTTACTTAGGAATTTGTTGCATAACGCAAGTACTGCATCATTGACTTTACTGTTGCCATTAATGTTAATTTTAGGCATTCAGTCGTCAAAGGCTTCCCACATTGTAGGTGGAGATGCCTATTATACCTGTTTGGGCAATAACCAATATCAGGTAACCTTTGCATTGTATCGCGACTGTGCCGGTATCTCTATGGATGCCAGCCTTTTTGTTAACGTAACTGCACCTGCTGGTTGCGGAAACTCCTTTAATGTCACACTACAACCTGGTGCGCGTTTTGGTGTTGAAATCACTCCAGTTTGCCCTGCTCAGTTGCCTCAAACAACTTGTGCCGGTACTGGCCGTCCGATTCAAGGAACACAGGTTTATGAGTACACAGGTATCATAACGCTACCCGCTCAATGCGATATGTGGACCATCAGCTGGACTACCTGCTGTAGAAATGGAAACATCACAAACGGTGTAGCAAATAGTATGTATATCGAAACCAGGATAAACAATACCAATGGTATCTGTAACAATTCTGCCAGATTTACTGCCTTACCTACACCATATATATGTGCTGGTCAACAGTTTTCCTTCAATCATGGTGCGATTGATGTAGATGGGGATACACTTATTTACAGTATGATAAGCCCTATGGAAACCAGTAATACCACTTTTTATACATTTACTGGTGGTGCAACTGCTGCTCAGCCCTTTTTTACTACTCCTGCTGCAGGTATGGTATTCAGTAATAATACAGGACAAATGACTTTTACTCCCAGTGGTCCACAGACCTCTGTTGCTGCAGTAAGGGTATATGAAATTAGGAATGGAGATACAATTGGTGTTACCATGCGTGACATTCAGGTGGTAGTATTGGCAAACTGTTCAAATCAGGCAGTATCGGGTTCTTCCCCTACTGTTAGTGCAGGTGGTACTTTCGACCCAGCAACAAGAACTTTTGTAGTATGCCAGTGTACCGACCTTGATTTTGTAATTCACGCAAGCGACCCCGATGGTGACACGCTTACCCTCGACCCAATCCAATCAAATATCGGTACAGTATTCGGTCCAGGTAATGTAATTCTGTTCCCTCAGTATCCAATACCAAACAGAAGAGATACGCTCGATTTATATATACGTATCCGCACTTGCGATGCTCCGCTTGGGGTTAATGGTTTTACCATTGTTATTACCGATAATGCATGCCCTATTCCATTGCCAACTTACCTTGGATTTAATGTAATTATTCCGGGTGTAAATATTGTTGCATCCGATACAGCTGTTTGCGCGGGCATTGCTCAAACAATACAACTTGGCGCTCAAACCTTTTCAACCTCGAATGCTACCGTACCCGGATCTTATAATTGGGTACAGATATCAGGGCCTCCATCAACTATAAGTAATCCGCTCATTGCCAATCCTACGCTAAGTATTCCTGGAAATACTGTAGCCGGAGATTTTGTAAGAGTGGCTGTACAGTTTATCACTACACCTGACCCTGTAACTGGAGCTTCATGTATCACGTCTGATACAGTTGTCATCAGTATGGTTAACCTACCGCTCAGTTTACAGGTTTCTGCAAGTGATTCAACACTTTGTCAGAATGGTTTGGCAAATACT
>JBILRK010000085.1:0-7027 GCA_044372705.1 Saprospira sp.
ATACCTGGATTTGTAATACAAATTATCACCATTTTCCGACTGCTTTCCACGCACAAAAGTAAAATGTGGGAAAAGGATATGTTTATGAAAAGAAATTGATTTTGTTGGTCAACAAAATCTGCGAATAACCGCACTGTTTGAAGAATATCTGTGGTAAAAAATAAAATTAACCACGGATAGGACTTTGTACCCGGCTGATTATCACAAAATGCCCCATACAGGCTCAGCGCGAGGTTAAAACCCCGAGCGCTAATGCTGTTAATTTTTTAAAGGCTAAAGCCTTTTGAAAAATCTAGGATTATCTGCCCAATCCGTGCTGTTTGAAGAACATCTGTGGTAAAATAAATTAACCACGGATAGGACTTTGTCCTCGGCGTATTAGGCGGATTTACGCGGATTTTGCTCAGCAATTTGAGAAATTTAACCTAAGAACTAAAATCCCTAAATTTTAATTTTTAGTCTAACTCCAGGAGCTAAAATTATGTTCCTACCTACCCCCCGCTTCTATTCTTTCCCCCTCAATTTTTCTTAGTGCATCAAGGGCACCTTCGGTAGGATAAAGCCCATCGAGACAGGCCATACAGGTTGGCAGAAAATCCGAAAATATGCTTTTCAGATCTTCCAAAGGTAGATAAATCAGGGCATCGGCCTCGATATAGTCCTTAATCTGGTCCACTGTTTTTTGGGCGGCAATCAGTTCGGTTTTCACCGACATGTC
This sequence comes from Saprospira sp., assembly GCA_044372705.1. Taxonomy (GTDB): domain Bacteria; phylum Bacteroidota; class Bacteroidia; order Chitinophagales; family Saprospiraceae; genus Saprospira. The sequence goes on from JBILRK010000085.1 coordinate 719, forward strand.
GATACCATAAATACAAGGGCTAATGACCGGTGGTGCTGCCGAAATAAAATAAATTTCTTTTGCACCTGCTTCGCGCAGGGTTTGTACAATTCGGCGTGAGGTTGTGCCGCGTACGATAGAATCATCTACCACAGCTATTTTCTTGCCTTGAATTGTTTTTTTAATTGGATTCAACTTGCGTTTCACCATATTTTCGCGCTCCTCCTGATTGGGAGAAATGAAACTGCGGCCTATATAATTGCTCTTGACCAGACCTCTTTTGTAAGGTATGTCCATAACCTCGGCAAGACCCGAAGCAGCAAAATAACCAGAGGTAGGCACATCGATTACCATATCGGGTTCGAGGCCCATTTCCTTTAGTTTTTGACCGAGCATACGCCCCATTTTAACACGCTGCCCGGCTACAAGCTTACCGTGCATGCTTGAGTCTTCGCGGGCAAAATATATAAATTCAAAAACACAGAAGTTTTTACCTTTTTGCGTTCCAATATTGGAATGTATATTTTTATCCTGGTCAATGTAAACAATCTCACCCGGCTGCAGATCTCTCACAACCTCGTAGCCCAGATGATCGAAACAGACGGTCTCGGAAGCAAATCCATAAACTGTCCCCTCATCCGTTTCCTGTTTTCCCAAAACCAAGGGACGAATTCCATTTGGATCTGTAAAAGCCAGTAAACCGTGATTGGCAATTGCAGCAATTACCGCATAGGCTCCATTCACTTTGTTTTGAGTAATTCTAACCGCATCAAAAATATCTTCTGGTTCAACATTGCCTAGGTCTTTCTTTTTCAGCTCCGATGCAAAAGTATAGAGTATAAGTTCAAGGTCATTTGTTGTGGCAGGTAAGGTATGATATTCCTCATAGAGCACCTTGCCCATCTCCTCAAAATTGGTCACATTACCGTTGTGTGCCATGGCAATCCCAAATGGATAATTGGCTGCAATAGGTTGTGCATTAGTCAATTCATTGGTTCCCTGAGTAGTATAGCGCACATGGCCTACGCCTATGTCGCCTGTCAGCCTGTCGGCATGCCTTTGTTCAAAAACATTACTTACCAATCCCAGTCCTTTTTTAATATGAAAGGTCTTTTCGAAAGTGATGATACCTGCTGCATCCTGGCCGCGATGTTGCAAAGCATTCAGCCCCATTAAGAGATCATAAACTATATTCTTTTTGCCGTAAAGGCCTATAATTCCGCACATTTGAGAAGATGAAAGATGAAAGAGGAAAGATTTTAGAACAGAAGTGCAAAGAAACGAAGAGAAAAGATTCTCTATGGCTAAATTTAATATTGCAAAGTTAGTATTTTGAATGGTAATTTAATTCCAAAATTATGATTGTTGTAAAAGTTCGCTCAAGGTTTTGCTGTAAAGCCTGTGTTCTACAGCCAATCCCCGAGCTTCAACTACTTCCAGAGAAGTTGCGCCCCGCAAATCTACAATTTCCTGCGCAATAATACTACCTGTATCTAAGCCTTCGTCAACAAAATGTACGGTAATTTTTGTTTCGGGCAGTTTGTTTTCCCAGGCCCATTCATATCCGTGTAAACCCTGATGTTGTGTGGTATCGGCAGGATGAATATTGATGATTCTTTTTGGAAAGGCGTTGACCAGAACCGGGCTCAAGATACGCATGTATCCGGCAAGCACAATACAATCGGGCGAATAAGCAGCTAAAATTTCCAAAACAAGTCGATCGTAATCCGCTCTTTTCATTCCTTTTGATTCCAGGCTGGCAGTGGCAATGCCTTGTTCCGAGGCATATTTAAGACCAGCAGCATCGTTGTGGTCAGAAAAAACCAAAACAGGCTCGGCGATTCCCTGCAGAATGCCACTCTGACATTGTTCCACGATGGCTTTCATGTTGCTGCCGCGGCCGGAAATGAAGATGGCAATTTTCTTCATTAGTAATTGTTTTTTAATTGCCTTCTGCCTATATCTTTGCGATAATGCATGCCTTCGAAACAGATTTTATTACAATTGCGATAAGCGTTCTCAATGGCTTCGTTAAGGCTGGCTCCTTTACAGACAACATTAATGACACGGCCACCATCTGTTAGAAGATCCTCTCCATTGCTTTTTACGCCGGCATAGAACAAAAGGGTGTCCTTGTCAACATCCTCTAAGCCTTTAATAGCAAAACCTTTAGGAAATGATTTTGGATATCCGCCCGATGTGAGCACAACATCGACATAAAATCCGGGATTCCAACTCCAGTCAATTTCCTCAAGACTTCCATCCAATGCTGCCAAAACGGCTATTACCAAATCTGCATTCAGAGCAGGTAATAGCACTTCGGTTTCGGGGTCACCTAGGCGGGCATTATACTCAAGTAATTTTGGACCCTTTTCGTCCATCATTACACCAAAATATAGGAATCCTTTATAATCCAATGCATCCTTTTCAATCCCGCGCAGGGTAGGTTGAATGATAAGTCGATCGATTTCAGCTGCCAGTTTCTCCGTATAAAAAGGTGCGGGACAAAAAGCGCCCATTCCGCCGGTATTTGGACCTAAATCATTATCAAATACCTGTTTATGATCCTGTGCCGGGGGCAGCAGACGAATTGTTTTTCCATCGGTCAGTCCAATTATAGAAATTTCATCGCCTACAATTTTATCCTCAACAATGAAATCGGCCTTTTCGCCGTAAGTTTCAAGGAATTCGGTCATTGCAGCCTCTGCTTCCTGCATATTGTTACAAACAAAAACACCCTTTCCAGCCGCAAGACCATCGTATTTGATGACACAGTCGCCATTTTTAGTACGGATATAGGGCATAGCAGCCTCCACATTGTCGAAAACTTCAAAATCAGAAGTGGCAACTCCATGCCTGCGCATGAACTCTTTGGCAAAGATTTTGGAACCTTCCATAATAGCTGCCGATTTGCTTGGGCCCAGTATTTTGATATCCGTTTTGCGGAAATAATCAACAATACCATTTGCTAAGGGCTGTTCGGGACCAACAACAATGAGTCCGATATTCTCAGTCCGACAAAATTGTTCCAGTACCTGAAAATCATTGATGTCAACAAACTGACTTTTGGGAATCCCTGCGTTGCCAGGCAGTACATAGATGTTCTCCCAACCCGCACTCTGGGCTAGTTTCCAGGCAATTGCGTGTTCTCGTCCTCCGGAGCCAATGATTGCTATTTTCATGTTTTTAATTTAAATTAGTATCAGGTAGCAAGTATCAGGTAGCTGGATAATCATCTAGTCCGAGTACTTGCTAATTGCTACCTAATTCTTTATACAAACGCCAAATTCTACGAGCTACAAAATTGCCCTTGTTCGTTCCAATACCAAATCGCAGATTCTCACAGCATCGCCAATATAATTTACCGATTCCATGGCATTGCAGCGGTCCTTAATTTTTTGATCTATGTTAAGCCCGTTTACCAGTTCAACCAAGCTTTCTTTAGTTGGTTTTTGTCCCCGCGATGCTTTTTTCAGTAGCGTATAAGGATCGTCAACGCCCACAATTTTTAATATGGTCTGAATTGGCTCGGCTAAAAGTTCTGGGCTGTCGTTCAGCTCGGCAATGCAATTAGCCTCATTCAGCTGAAGTTTGTCAAGGCCTCTCATGGTTTCGCCAATTGCCAGATAAGCATGTCCCAAAGCCACACCCATATTCCGCTGTACCGTCGAATCGCTTAAGTCGCGCTGCATGCGAGAGCGGCAAAGTTTATCGGAAAGTACGGTGAGCATGCCGTTTGACAACATAAGGTTGCCCTCGCTGTTTTCAAAATTAATTGGATTGACCTTGTGCGGCATGGTGGATGAACCCACCTCATTGGCATTGCTTTTCTCCGAAAAAAGTTCGTAAGAAATGTACAACCAGCAGTCCACGTCTAAATCCATTACAATATTATTCAATCTGCGGCTCAGGTCGAAATAACCCGCCCAGCTGTCATGATCTTCAATTTGTGTAGTGGCTATGTTCGGTTCAATATCATGCTTTTTCATGAAATTGTGACAGAAAGTCAACCAGTCAAAATCGGGAAAGGCCGCGAGCATTGCTGAATAATTTCCAACTGCACCACCCAATTTACCGCAAAAGCGATGTTCTTTCAGGTCTTTATATACCCTTGCAATGCGGTTGATAAAAACGGCAATTTCTTTTCCTGCGGTACTTGGCGATGCTTTTTGTCCGTGCGTGCGGCAGGGAAATGGAACGCTTTTCCACTTTTCGGCCAGTTCCATGAGTTTTTCCAATAACTGTTTAAACTGCGGTATCTGAACCTGACTGCGGTACTCCTTGAGCATAAAGGTATAGGCCAAGTTGTTAGCATCTTCCGAAGTTAGCGCAAAGTGAATCATATTCACATCCTTGATTCCGGTTCGTTCTCTCAGGAAAATCTCACAGGCCTTTACGTCATGTTTGGTAACATCTTCAATTGCCTTGATGCGCTGATAATCCTTATCGGTAAAATTATCGATGCAATCCTGAATTTTTTCCTTTTCTTCAGGACTTAGAGCTACAAAAAGCTTGGCTTCATCCAATGCCAAAATGTACAGTAATTCCATTTTGCAACGGTAATACATGAGGGCATATTCCGAAAAATAATCGCCATGTTTGGTCATTCTTGAAGCATAGCGCCCATCGAGGGGAGAAACGGCTTTGAACATATATAAAATTTGAAAATTTGAAAATTTTGTATCAAGTATCAAGTATCAGGATTTTTTGGTTTTTGAATGCTGATATAAAATTTGACTTAAATCCAACAATTTTGTCTTAACAGAATCATGTATCATTTAAAGAAAAGTTTAAATATCATACTCGCAACTTGATACTTGCTACGAATTTAAACAAGTACCAATTCATCATTTTCTCCAATAAGGCCTTCCTTTGCCAGGTTTTCCCTGACGCGATTTTGAAGATCCTGATTTGGAATCTGTAACTTTCTACCGGTCACCATTTCATATATTTCCTCGTAGCGGCGGGTTGTTTCTGCAACAACTTCGGGTGCAAGAATCAGGGGCACTTCACCGTCTATTTTGTTGGCGAGCATCCACTGACGGACGAATTCTTTGTCGATCTGTTCAGCACTGTCGGGATTGGCTTCATAATCAGATTTTCTCCAGAAACGCGATGAATCAGGCGTGTGGATTTCATCAATCAGAATCAATTCGTCGTTCAGCAGACCGAATTCATATTTGGTATCGACCAATATAATCCCCTTCGATAAAAGATATTCGCTACCGAAGCGGAAAAGCTCAAGGGTTTTTGTCTTCATCTGCTCCCAAATTTCGGCAGAAACCAAACCTGTACGAATAATTTCATCAGGGCTGATCTCGGTATCGTCATCATCTTTGGTAGTAGGTGTCAAAACCGGCGAGTCGAATTTTTGATTTTTTTTCAATCCATCGGGCACTTGGGTTCCGCTAAAATTGCGTTGCCCTTCTTCATAGCCTCTCCACATTGAACCAGTGAGATAGCCGCGAACCACCATCTCTACTTTAATCGGCTCGGCTTCTTTCACCAGCATCAGATTGGGATCGATGATTTGTATAACGTGGTTGGGTATGATATTTTTTGTCTGCTCAAACCAATATCCGGCTATGCCGTTCAATACCGCACCCTTGTTGGGAATGGGTGTTTTGATTTTTTTGTTGAAGGCCGAAATCCTGTCGGTGACAACAATCAGGCGGGTTTTATCGTCCACACGCAGGCTGTCGCGCACTTTGCCGCGATGCAGGAATGTCAGTTTGGGACTGTTGGTTTCGAGTTTGGTGATGCAGTTCATATTTATTGGTATCAGGTATCAGGTATCAGGTATCAGGTACGACTGTAGTGTTTCAGTCTTGCTACCTGTTACTTGCTACTTGATACTAATTTAATGTTTAAAATGTCTTATTCCTGTCAACAACATTGTAAGCCCCAACTTATCACAGGTTTCGAATACCTGCTTATCGCGGATAGAACCGCCCGGCTGTACAATGTGACGGATACCCTCGGTAGCTGCCAGTTCAACATTGTCTTCGAAGGGGAAGAATGCATCGGAAATAAGAATGGCATTGCCAAGCTCGGCATTGATGGCGGCATTGTCAGCGCATTCTCTTCTAAGATTTTCCTTGCATTTTTCAATGGCCAGTTTCGTAGCTACCAGTCTGTTGGGCTGACCAGCGCCCATGCCCAACATTTGCAAAACACCATTTTTACGGCGCACAATCACAATTGAGTTGGATTTGATACTACGAATGGCACGTAAACCAAACTCTACCATATCTTTATTAACTGTTTTATTAAAAGGAATCAATGTGGTAGAATCCATTTTATCATAAAGCAATTCATCAGTATCCTGTT
>JBILRK010000561.1:0-7006 GCA_044372705.1 Saprospira sp.
TGCCACAAGCTGCTACTATAGTTGGACCAACCTGTATAACCCCGGGTCAGGCGAATACTTATACCATCAATGGTGGAGTAGGAGCGACTACTTTCACCTGGAGTCTAAGCGGAAATGCATCAATTGTTTCTGGTCAGGGAACTTCAACTGTAACAATCAACTTCGCGATGAATTACACTACGGGAACCTTATCGGTACTTCCAAGCAGTTCTTGCGGTTCAGCACCTGTCGATACCCAATCAATTGGTATAGCCCCTGTAATTCCAACAACTATCACTGGGCCATCAACGCTATGTCCTGGTGACACTGTTAGCTACTATATCAATAGCTACTCAGGTGTTGATTACTTAATCTGGAGTTTCCCATCAGGTATGGTTATCCTCAATGGCAATACATCTGATACGGTTAGAGCAGTTGTGAATCCTTCATTTGGTGGTGGTAATATGTCAGTAATGACAGTAAATGGTTGTGGATCAAGTCCTATGCTCTACAAGGCGCTGACAAGATGCCCAACGGCATTATTAGCCGAAACAAATGAAACAGCTACTCCGGATGATAACAAAACTGAAAATGAAATATCAGGTTCAGGTTTGAATGAGGCAAATGTTATTGAAACTACAAATGATAATATTAACTTTGTACTTTATCCGAATCCAGGAAGTGGTGAGATACAAATTAATATTAGTGGTGGACAAAGTGAAAATTACAACGTTATTATAAGAAACGGTCTTGGTCAAATTGTTTATGAAGCTAAATTGAAATCTCAGGATAAAATGAATCTTGAGCATCTTATTCCAGGTCTCTATTTTGTAAATGCCTTGGGTGAAGATGGGGTTTCAATGACCAAACGATTGATTATAAAATAATTGTGCTGTATGAGAGTGATATTTTTTCTAATTGCATTGCTGAGCTTTAGTTTCCCTGTTTTTGCGCAAACCGTGCATATTCCTACAGCTCAGGGTGGATTTGAAAATACAGGAGGATTTATCGGAAATGGCTGGACTGTCGTTAACTCAACAATTAATACCTGGGTTATCGGCAGTACTGCCGGTCCGGCGTCGGGAGTGAACTCAGCTTATATTTCGAACAACGGATCTAGTTTTCTTTATACCCCCGGTACGAGTCAAACTTCGCATTTCTATCGCGATATTACGGTGCCTGCTGGTCAGACATTGATTAACCTCTCTTTCAAATTCAAATGTGTAGGGGAAGCATTTTTTGATAGATTATTGGTTTATACAGCGCCAACAACTGTTACTCCTGCGATAAATGTTCCTGCTTCTAGTTCCTCTACACTCACAGGTGCAAGCTTGGTCTATTCCGATCCGGGGAATTCAAGTTCCTATTTAAATGTAAACCTGATATTGCCTCAGGCATTGGCAGGTACAACTTTTCGACTGATATTTACCTGGCAGAATGATGCTACCGGAACAGCGAATTCACCGGTTAGTATTGATGATATTGCGCTGATTTCTTCAACAGGTGGACCTTTGAACGGCTCTTATACTATAAATCCTTTATTACCTACATCTGCCACAATTCCTGCTGCTGGGTCTAATTTTAATTCATTTTCTGCTGCCATTAATTATTTAAATAATTTTGGCGTTTCCGGACCTGTAAATTTTCAGGTTGCAGCAGGTTCTGTACATAATGAGCCTTTATTAAGCATAAACCTTGGCGGTACAGCTACCGATACCATAGCCTTTGTCAAAAATGGGCTAGGGGCAAATCCTCTTATTATTCCTGCCCGAGGAACAACAACTTCTGATGCAGCGGTCCTTATCAATGGAGCCGATTACATCACTTTCGAGGGAATTGACATCAGTGCACCTGTAGCTCCGCCAAATGCTCAGGAAAATATTGAATTTGGATATTACATCAAAAACGCAAGTGCCACAAACGGCTCCAGAAATTGTAGAATTAAAAATGCAGCTATCACACTTAGCAATAATTTTACTAGTAATGTAGGGGTTTATATACACGCCTCAACTGCGCCAACTAATATAACAGGGGCAAACAGTTTTAATATAGTGGATAGTGTAACAATTCTTAGATCCTATGTGGGAATCAGAGATTTATCCAATACTACCATTAGAAACGACGGTACAATCATTCGCAATTGTACGGCCGGACTTAGTTCAACAAATCCAATCGGAAATCCAACGCTAACAACTACTACAGCAGGAATTCAGGTTTTGAATTCTTCAAACATTACGGTTAGGGGCAATATTGTCAGATTTGTTTCGGTTAGCAATGCCGTAGATGGAATTTTTGTTCAAAATGCCCTGGGGTTAAATACGGTATCACACAATCAAGTATCAGGAGTAAGAAATAGCGGTACTGCATCAACTCAGGTTGCATCAGGAATTCGCATTACACTTGCAAGTGGTGCTACAGCCAATGTGTTTAATAATTTTGTTTACGACATTTCGCATGCTTACACTACAGTAACCCTCACAAGTAAATTAGTTAAGGGAATTAGTCTTCAACCATTGACGGTAGTTACCAATACAACTACCTATAATGTCGATTTCAATTCAGTGCAACTTGATGGTTCTCAATCGCCAAATGTTACAACTACCTGTCTCGATGTCGTTCAATCCGGACCAGTTGTTAATGTTCGCAATAATATATTATCTAACATTACGCCCAATCAGGCAGGGAATCCCGCACATTATTGCATAACGGTACCCACAACTACAATTGCAGCAGCAGGGTCAATTTCCAATAGAAATGATTTTTATTGTCCTTTTTCATCCAATGGTTTTGTGGCGCAAACCGCTACAACAAATCAGGCATTACTCAGCAATTGGATTGCTGCAACAGGATTAGATATCAATTCTCTTTCGCTCGACCCTCAATTTGTTAGCAGTACAAACTTACACGTAATTTCTTCCGACCTCGACAGCTCAGCCTCTTTCTCTGGAATTACCTGGATAACTGATGATATCGATGGCGACATACGCTCAACAAATGTGCCTGATATAGGCGCCGATGAATTCTCTCTTGTGCTTTTCGATATTGAAATGCAAGCCTTGATTCAGCCTACAAATAATTCAGGTTGTTTCACGAATAATCAAAATGTAAGGGTGCGTATTAAAAATCTGGCAGGTCAAGCGCATGATTTTTCTTCTTATCCGGTATTTGTTCAAATTGATGTAAGTGGAGCAAATAATACTCAATTGCTGACACAAATCAATGACAATGCCATGGTTGGCGGGCCTTTGGGTTCCTTGCAATCGCTTTTATACGATGCTGGTACTTTAAATATGACAACTTACGGCGATTATAATTTCCGTTGCAAAGTTTATTTCCCGCAAGATCAGAATTATGCAAACGATTCACTTTCGGCTCCTGTAGTAATTACGAATACCATACCATTAGTCTTACCCTCCTCTGTTAGTTTCAATGCCTTTAATGGTTCTAATTTAAATACCGTTTTTCCCGATTGGAATGAAGCTACGGGATTAACTCCAACTATCACAAACAGCTCCTGGAATTCTGTAAGTGGTCTTGGAGGTGCAGGTAACGTTACAGCAAGGGTAAATCTCAATACAGCAGGTGCCTACAATTGGATTCTATCTAAAAAAATGCAGGCTGCTTCAAACTCTTTGTTGACTTTCGATGCAGCTGTATGTACGCCTTTTGCTTTTACCCGTGATACATTGAGCCCCGATGACAGACTAGATATTATGGTATCTACCGATTGCGGGCTGACTTATACAAAAATTGATTCTTTTGATTTTAGCGATGGCTGGAATCAGAATTTACAAGGGGTAGTGGTGCCCTTATCGCAATTTAATGGGCAAGATATTATTGTTGGATTAAGAGCCTATAGTGGAGCAACGATTGATGGAGATTGCGATCTTCATATTGATAACATCATGCTTTTCAACTCAAGTGCTGCCGATCTTGAAATGAAACAAATTCTACAGCCATTGGCATCTAATTGTTACCCTGCGGCGTCGGCTGTTCAACTAACTATAGCTAATGTTGGCTTTGTCGATATCAATTTTGCAACATCGCCTCTAATCGTTTATATGCGTACAAGTGGCGCTCAGACGCAACTTATCAGCGATACTATCAATACCGGGACTTTAATTCAAGGTGCCAATCTAAATATTACCTTGAATGATTCGTTGAATCTGACAGTACCTGGTCAATATTTTACAGATGCTTTTTTGGTTTTAAGTGGGGGAGATGTTGATGTCGACAATGATACGCTCAGTGTCACGCTTATTTCTCAAAATCCAACTGCGACTTTAAATACAGCAAGAGATACGGTTTGTTTTGCTAATAACGCTATTGTTTACTCAGATGCCGCTGCAAATGGTTTGGGTATAAACAATTTAGCACCAATTGCCTACACAGGATTACCTGTTGCAATTCCCGATGGTGCCCCCAATGGTATTATGATTCCCTTGAATGTGAGTGGTACTGCTGGTTTTGCCAGTCAGTTAGTCTCTGTAGAAGTTGCAAATTTAACACATCAGTTCATCGCAGAAATCAGAATAGAACTTGTAGCTCCAAATGGCTCCAAAATTTTACTATCGGAATTATTAGGTGGCTCGGGAACTGCTTACACCAATACGGTTTTCAGAATGAATGCACTGAATCCTATAACTTCTGCATCTGCGCCATTTACAGGAAGTTTTCTGCCTATGCAGAATTTCAACCTGCTAACAGGGCCTGCCAATGGCACCTGGCATTTGAAAGTTACAGATTTAGCTTCTGGAGATTTAGGTTCAGTCACTGCCTGGAATCTGGTATTCAGAGAGCCCAATTCACTAGTTTCCCATAGTTGGCAGTCGCCTTTACAAAATGTTAGTTCTAATGCAGATTCTGCAATTTATACCGTAAATCAAAATAATATAATCATTTATACGGCGACCGATGTGTACGGATGTCAGATCAGGGATTCTCTCAATATTTTCAGTACGCAGGATGTGCAGTGGAATCAACCCGCTATCACTGCCTGTGGCAATACAAATATTCCTTTAATTGGCGGAACACCTGCCGGTGGTTATTATGTCGGAAATGGTGTAGTGAATGATACCTTGCGTACGATTTTAGCCGGTTCGGGAACGCAGCAAATTAAATATTTCTACCTATCGGCAGGTTGTCTTGATTCTGCCGCTGTAACAGCTAATATTTCGCTCATTACACTAAGCTCAGGTGCTCAAGTGAATGTCAATTGCAATGGAAATAATACAGGTTCTGCTACGGTGAATGTTGCTCAGGCTTCGGGTCCTGTAAGCTATCTCTGGAATGATACTAATAATCAAAATACTGCAACTGCCACTAACCTTATAGCTGGAAATTATACCGTTACGGTAACTGATGCGATATGTAGCGCACAACTTAATGTTACAATTACACAACCATCTGCGTTAAATAGCAGTTTTGTGCAAAATAATATCAACTGTTTTGGTATTAACAATGGTCAAATTGATCTGACAGTTTCCGGTTCTGTAAGTCCATACACTTATGCCTGGTCTAATGGAGCTACAACGCAGGATCTCAATAATCTTACTGCGGGTAATTATACGGTTACAATTATCGATGCCAATGCCTGTTCTAGTACTTTATCTGCAACAATCAGCTCTCCATCGCAGATCAATGCCGGATTGATAACCGTAAATCCGCTATGTAATAATCAAACTACTGGTTCTATTAACTTAACAGTTAATGGTGGAGTTGCACCTTATTCTTATAATTGGTCAAATAGTGCTATTACAGAAGATTTGTCAAATCTTACTGCGGGTAATTACACGGTTACAATTACCGATGCCAACTCTTGCACAATTAGTTCTTCTGCGCTGATTACGTCTCCTTCTGCCATTAGTCCAACTGTTACAGTTACCAATTTACTTTGTAATGGCAGTGGATTTGGTTCGATTGACCTCAGTGTAAATGGGGGAGTGGCGCCATACCAATATATTTGGTCTAACAATTCAACTAATCAGGACCTGACTAATTTAAGCCCTGGAGTTTACACAGTGACGATTACAGATAATAATAGTTGCGTAGCACAACAATCTGCAACGGTAACCGTACCGACAACATTGTTAACAAATGCGGTAGTTAATAACCTTTTGTGTAATGCCACAGGCTTCGGTTCAATAAATTTAACTGCAGGTGGTGGCATTCCACCATATAACTACCTTTGGTCAAATAATTCAACTACCGAAGACCTCAATAATCTGTCTGTTGGCGTTTATAGCGTAAGTGTTAGTGATGTAAATGGCTGTTCTGCAACACAAACGCTTACCATTACTCAACCATCAGTTTTAACATCAACTGTTGTATCTAATAATGTTCTTTGTAACAATGATAACAATGGGTCAATCAATCTTTCTACTAGCGGAGGCACATCGCCATACAATTATCTGTGGTCGAATAATGCAACTACAGAGGATATTGCCAACCTTGCCCCTGGAGCCTACACGGTAGCAATAAGCGATGCAAATGGCTGTACAACTACAAGTAGTACAACTATAACAGAGCCTGCTTCATACAGTATCTCAGCAATTATAAGTGATGAAACAATCGGGAATGATGGGGCTATAAATTTGGACATTCAAGGGGCTAATCCGCCTTACAGCTTTAGCTGGAATAATGCTCAGACTAGCGAAGATTTGACTGGACTTATAGGAGGAAACTATACAATTACGATTAGCGATGCAAATAATTGTGATACAATCCTGACTTTTAATGTGCCAACAGTAGTCTCAGTAGGTCAAATTGCAGCAGGCAATGAATTGTCATTATATCCCAATCCTGCCTATAACTATATTATTTTAACAGCAGCGTATTCGCTTAATGCTCAAATTATTACTATCTTTGACGCTAATGGAAAAGAGATTGAAAGCTTTTATAATGCTTCATTACCATTGGAAATGGATATTAAGAATTTCAGTCCCGGTTTGTATATCATTAGAATTCAGGAGCATGACAAAGTTGTTAATCTCAAATTTGTCAAAAAGCTTTAAATTCCAACAGTTTT
>JBILRK010000086.1:0-6995 GCA_044372705.1 Saprospira sp.
ATTATTTCGAATACCTCGATACAGATCCGCAACTGAAAAATTATTACAGACTAAAGATTTTAGATTCAAATAATGAAGTCAGTTACAGCCCAATCAGAAATGTAAATTTTGATAAATTTGCAAATCTTGCCATCTATCCCAATCCGCTGAGTGCAGGCTCAATCCTCAATATAAGACTCGATGCTAATATTAAAGGAATTCAATTGTATAATTCCTTAGGTCAGTTAGTTTACAACTTAAACAGTGCCGATAAAGAATTTGAAATACCTTCAGCACTATCGGCTGGAATTTATACATTGGTCGTTGATTTGGAGGGAAATCAGATAATCAGGAAATTGATAATTGAATAGTCTTACCCTTAAAATCAAAAAATGGTTTACTTTCTTTGAAGATAGTAAACCATTTTTTTGTGTTAAATTTATTTTTCTCTGAAGAAAAGTTTGACCGGAACACCTGAAAAATCGAAAGTTTCTCTCAATTTATTCTCCAGATAGTTTTTGTACGATTCGCTTAAATACTTTGGATTGTTACAGAAAAAAACAAAAGCAGGGTAGGGTGTAGGTAGCTGAATCGTATATTTTATAGAAATCATCTTGCCGCGGTATGCAGGAGGATGATAGGTTTCGAGCGCCATCTCCAGGAAATCGTTCAGCTTCGAAGTAGAGATTTTTTTAGTTCTGTTCTTGTAAACATGCATAGCTGCCTCAACCGCCTTGTGCACGCGCTGTTTTTCTAGTACAGAAACGAATAAGATGGGTACATCATCATTGGGTTTCAGCTTTTCTTTGAGGTCGGCTTCAAATTTCAGGATTGTTTTTTCGTCCTTTTCAACCAAGTCCCATTTGTTGACAAGAATTACAATACCTTTATTGTTTTTTATGGCAATGCGGAAAATATTCAAATCCTGTGTTTCGAGACCTTTGGTTGCATCTAGCATCAGAATACATACATCGGCATCTTCAATGGCACGCAATGCTCTCAGAACCGAGTAAAATTCTAAGTCTTCCTTTACACTTCTTTTACGACGAATGCCGGCAGTGTCTACCAAAATAAATTCATTGCCAAATTTATTGTAATGTGCATGAATGCTATCGCGGGTAGTACCTGCTATATCGGTTACAATGGTGCGGTCTTCGCCAAGCAGTAGATTTACAAAAGAAGATTTTCCTGCATTTGGACGGCCGATAATGGCAAAATGCGGCAATCGCTGTTCTTCGTCTTTAATTCCCGGTAATAGTTTTACCAGATCATCCAGCACTTCACCTGTTCCGCTACCAGAATTGGAACATACCGGATATAGATTGTCAAATCCAAGGCCCCAAAATTCGTGAATCATCATCATGCGCTCGTGATTGTCAACTTTATTAACCACGAGCAGCACTGGTTTTTTACTGTTTTGCAGTAATCGGGCAACCTTTTGGTCGAGGTCGGTAATACCGGTAGTAACATCTACCATAAAAATGATCACCTGTGCCTGCTCAATGGCAATGCTTATCTGATTTCGAATAGCAGCTGCAAAAACATCATCTGAATCGCCAATAAATCCGCCAGTATCGACTAGATTAAATCTTTTGCCATTCCATTCGGACACTCCGTACTGACGGTCTCTTGTTACGCCGCTAAAATCATCAACAATAGCTTGACGCATGCCTAGCATACGATTAAAAAAGGTAGATTTGCCGACATTGGGTCGGCCAATAATTGCCACTAAATTCTCCATAATAATAATTAATACTGATGTGTATGTCTTATGCTGACATATTAAAACCTGCAAAGTTAGTTCAAATAAATCAAAAAGAACATTAAATTGCTTGTTTAAACGCCAAGTTCCTACAAATAAAAAAAGCGGGCATTTGCCCGCTGTACATAATTATTATAAGCCTTAATTACTCGGCAGTCATTTCAATATTTTTACCCTTGCTGTCAACAAGTTTTAACACTTCATCGCTATGCTCGATAACGGTAAATGTTTTGATGTAAGATTTGCCCTTGCCATCACCTGATTTTTCTGTGCTTAACTTCAATGTTTTTCCCTCATCTTCTTTTGACCAGCTTCCTTTAATACGGTTTTCATATTCAAACGAAGCTTCAAAACTACCATCTGGACTTAGAACGATATAAGTTTCATCGACACTGGAAAATTTTGTTCCGAAATTCTTTGCACCTTGTGGGCTACGGGTTTCTTTTGTGCTGTCTGATAAGCTCGAAGATATATTTTTAGCGGATTGGTCGCTTGAGCATGAGCTAAAACCGAACAGTACTAGAGCAATCAAAAGGGTCAGGAAAGAAGTTTTCATTTTTAATAGTTTGAGGATGTTGGTAATTTTAATAATGAATGTTAATGAATTAAGTCTTGTATTTGTGAACAGCAAAGTTGAAAAAAATCTAAAAATTTTATAATATATAATAGTTATCAATTGAAAAGGAGCAATAAAAGTTCCCCATTAACTTGAAATTTATTTTCTTTTTCGTTTTGCTGCGTCAATTTCTTTTAAAGTGTTGTCGATAGTCTTTTCTTGTGTGTTGATTTCTGACTTTTGCTTAGCTTGTTTTTCTTTATTTGCGGCAAGCAATTCTTTGTTTTCGCTTATTTTCTTTTGAATCTTTGAAATTTCTGATTCGTAATCCTTCATTTTGTCTTCGAAGCTTTGAGCTTGCTTTTGAGTGTTTTTCAATTCAGTATTCATCTTTTTCAGTATGGCTTCTTCCTCTTTTAGTTTTTCTTTGAAAATATTCAAGTAAACCAACTTGGAAAATTCAATCATAATACCTTCTGCAGCTGCCATGCCTTGTGAATATTCTTTGGATGACAAATAAATAATACCAAGGTTATACCAAACAATTACTTCTATATTTTCAACATCTTTCGGTATAATTTTACAATATATGTCAACGGCATTCTCGCTCATTCCTTTTATTTTGGCGTCATCGCTGAAATATTCATCCGCTTTTTTGTTAAAGCTTACTTTTCCCTTATATTTTTTGATGTAAGTGCCCCATTCTTTTTTAACTGTATTCAAAGAAGAAAGTTTTCCGGGCAATTCCATCACCAAAGCATTGAAATTGCCTTTAGAATTTGATCGAATTTGCTCAGTTATTTTGGGTTCAGGTTGCGCCAAAATGATTAGCGCATTGATTAATAGAATTAAAGTAAAGAGAAATTTTTTCATAAAAAGCAGGAGATAATTTTTGGTAAAAAAACAATTGCAGCAATAATTATAGAACCTAGAGCCGCCAACAATACTGCTCCGGCAGCCATGTCCTTAGCCTTTTCGGCCAATGGGTGATAATCGGGCGATACTAAATCTACGACGTACTCTATCGCAGAATTTACCGCCTCGAGCGTGATGACAGCCATAAAACAAAGCACAATAACAAGCCATTCGAAGGCACTAATATTGAAAAAATATCCGGCAATGCACACTGTTACAACTGCAAGCAGGTGAACAATCGCATTTGGGTGTCTACCGCTGAACAAATCGGCAATTCCTTTGAAGGCAAAATAAAATGACTTGGGCTTGAGCATATTAAATCAATTTACAAATATAAGTTTTTTTAATTTTCTTCTTAATAATTCAGTTCATTATTGAAGTTCAAGCACTAAGAAAAAAAGGTCTCTGGAATTTTCCAAAGACCTTTTTAAAGCGTAATTATATGGTTACTTATTGTTTAATAATCTTTTTACTGAAATCTTTTCCGCTTTGCAGATGTGTAATTCTGAGATTATAAGTCGCAGGAACAAGATCTCTAACATCGGTTTTCAGATTGTTGATACCAACGCTAGATCGAACGATACGTTCTCTAAGCACTCGACCCAAGGCATCGATTAGCACTATTCTGACATCTTCGTCAACTTGACCATTGAAGCTGTAGGTAATTTCATCTGTAGCCGGATTTGGATAAATGGAAGCATTGAGATCCTTTTCATTGATTTCCAAAACAATAGTTTCCGAGAATTCAGCGCTGTTATCATTGTTGATCAGTCTCAGGCGGTAATAATTCAATCCGCTTAAAGGATTTACATCATCAAAAAGATAATTGTTCTGAATATTGCTATTGCCCGCAGCCTGAACATTACCAATTACTTCAAAGTTTATCCCGTCTTTACTGCGTTGTACTTCAAATTCACGGGTGTTTTCCTCCGATGCGGTAGCCCATTGCAGTTTATTGATTCGGTCAACTGTATTGCCTGTAAAGTAAAGCCATTCAACAGGCAATAAGCTACTTGGCACCAGAATTATACCACCCGTTCCACCAGAGAAATTTGTAACGCCCGACATAGTTGCCCAAGAGATACCATTGGGAGTTGTACCGCTTCCGCTGCTTGTTAGCATAAGGAAACTGGGGTCGTCGTCGAAATCGGGAGCAGTGTATGAACTGCCTTGATTTTTGAACCAAAACCAACCATTACTACCAGCATTGTATTTGTAGTTGTAACCGCAGGCAGCATAGGTTGCCATCCAGTTATTTGCTGCGTTAATCACGGCTGTTCGTTCAGCTGGATCGAAATAATATCTTACGTTATAAGTTCCCGATAGTGAACCAGTATGCTGTACATTCCAGTTACGCTCCATTTCGAATTGTGCCTCTCCAGGAGTCCAACCCGATGCACATAGTGCAGTGTTTCCTGGGTCGAGGTAATAAGTTCCATTATCACGGATTGTAGCGGTAACAGTACCGGCACTACTTAGATCTCCCTGAACAGAAAGAATAATATTATTGCCGTTGTAGAAATGATGCCAGCCTGCATTGTCGGTACAGTAAGTAGAGGAGCTTGTTCCGTTTGCAGCATAGACATAATTTCTGACAGTTACAGTTGATGTTGCATCGCTAGTATTGTTACAGGCTCCTTCTCTTCTTGCATAAATGGTTGAAGTTGCAGTAGGTGTCCAGTTGAAACTGTTTCCAAATCCGAGGAAAGTACCTGTGCCGTTTGGTCCCGTGTACCAACCCACCTGAGAACCAGTTCCCGATGTGCCTCCGCTTGCAGTCATCAGCACAGTTGTATTGGGACAAATTGTACCGGCTGCATTAAGAGAGGGTGCTGTTGATGGCTGATTGACCGTTACAGTAGCATTTGCGGTTGCAGTACAACCTGCGGCAGAGCTTACAGTTACAGTATAGGTAGTATTAGCGGCAGGAGAAACATTGATTGCTGTTGTGCCAGCTCCTGTAGACCAGCTATAGCTGCTTCCGCCCGACGCTGTAAGCGCTGTAGATGAAGTTGCGCAAACTGTTGTTGTTCCTGATATGGATGCAGTAGGAAGCGGGTTTACCGTTACTGTACTGCTAGCAGTTGCAGTACAGCCAGCTGCATTCGTTACAGTTACAGTATAGGTAGTATTGGCTGCAGGAGAAACATTGATTGCTGTTGTACCAGCTCCAGTGCTCCAGTTGTATGTTCCGCCAGATGCAGTAAGCGTAGTTGTACGTCCTGTACAGATACTGTTTGTTCCTGCAATAGCTGCCGTGGGTAAGGCATTTACTGTAACGGTTCTTGTAGCACTTGCAGTACAACCTGCGGCAGAAGTTACGGTTACAGTATAGGTAGTATTAGCAGCAGGTGTAACTGTTATGGGTGCTGTTGTAGCTCCTGTGTTCCATACATAAGTTCCTCCGCCGGAAGCTGTCAATGTAGTAGACTGAGCTGAGCATATGGTGTTAGTTCCTGTAACAGCAGCAGTTGGGGCTGAATTGATAACATAATTAATCGCAGTTCTGCAGGTTGGACTGCTTGAGCAGGCAAGATAGTAAGTAGTTGTACCTGCTGTGTTTGTATTGGTTAATCCCGAGCCAGCTACCCCAACAGGGTTGAACGATGTTCCTGTCCCAATTGGAGATCCGCCTGATGCAGCTGTGTACCACTGAAGGCTGCCCGAAGGACCACCTCCTGTTGATATTGTTGCTCCTGCAGGACCTGTAAATGTCCAGCTGTAGCTACCTAAAGAACCTGCACTAAAGCTGGTTGAAACAATAAAATAAGTTACACCTGGAACAAGCGAAGCAATCAATTGAGGGTCAGCACCACAGAGCGGTGCACTGTCGTCGTTTGCAATGATAAAATTGGCAGGTGTGCCACATGGATTTGCACCGTTAAATGCATTTTGATATAGAGAGGCATGTCCGTCAATAGTTGGGAAACAACCATTAAATGTGTAAGTTCCTGCAGTGGATACTGTAAAAGAAAAAACATCATAATAAGGCCCAGCACCAGCGACTCCATTACATAATGTTCCGCCTGAATTTCTTGACCATTGCGGATCTGTGGCGGTAAGGTTACCTGAGTTAAAAGTTGCACCCTGATTAATTACTGTCCCTGTTGCAGGACAAACAAAAGCAGAGGTCAATGCTTGACTAGGCGCACCCTGACAGATTGTTACACCAGTTCCGCTCGGAAGATTAGTAGCTGTAATTGCAACCGGGCCGGCAGCTGAAACCGCTGAACATCCTGCAATGGCAGGGATAGAGAATGCGCTGTAGTTACCGGCGCCTAGTCCTGTGAGATTGGCTACCCCAGCGCTGACCGTAATGGTTCTTGTTGTGGGAACACCATTCAATGAATAAGTTAGCGTGTAGTTTCCATCGGGAACATTTGTAAAATTTAGCGGAATAATTCCGTTTGGTGTTCCACATCCGGTATTTGGAGTAGCTGTGCCAAGGCTTAGGGTTCTTTGAGCAACTGTAATCACAACAGGTCTCGTGCAGGGAGTTCCTCCACAATTCCAATTGGCATTGTAGGTGGTTGTTGTTGTAGGGCTTATGTTGTAATTTGTACTAGTCGATACGACTGTTCCGCCAACTGTCCAATTGGTAAATATACATGGTACAGGATTGAAGAGATGACAATCTTGAGCGCTTGAAACAATACCCGGCCAATCGGTATTGTTTCTGCCCGGAACAGGGAAGGCCAGGGTACCGTCAATGTTTTCGGCACCTGAAGTTGCCAATGCGCCAGAAGTTGATGAGTTCCAGTTTGCCGAAAGTTGTGAAACGAT
>JBILRK010000087.1:0-6974 GCA_044372705.1 Saprospira sp.
TTTCCGAATCAGAACCACCTGCAGTTGTTGCAGAAATTACAAAAGAAATACTGTTTGATGTAACACCTGTTAGGTCAACAGTGGCAGTGAAGCTGCCGTTTGTATTGGTAAAATTGGTATTACGTCCGTTGGCAGTGAATCTGATTTGACTGTTATTGTCAACATTCACCAATTGTGCAGTAATGGTAGCTATACATCTGCCATTTTGCATTGAGATTTGTACATTACCATTTCTAACATCGGGCGGAGCCTGAACAGAACAGTTGGCAACATTAGCCGAACGGGTCTGAGTGGCAGTGCCGCCGGCATTGTTTACAGTAATTTCATAGTTTATTGTACTTGGATTATTGGAAGTAACATTATAGCTATAATTGAAAACATTGTTCTGGAAAGTAAATCCACTTGTGACAACACCATTGATTTTGAAAGTAATCTGATTGATGTTTGTAACATTACTCAATCCCGCATAAACCGTTACAGTACATCCTGTATTAGCAGGTTGAACAGCAACTGACATATCTCCGATTGAAGGAGCAGCTTGTGGCGTGTAGTTGATAACAGTAGATTTAATATCCGAACCAGCGCTGTTAGTACCTGTAATGGTAAAGGTATTGGTTCCGCTGTTCAAAGGTAGATTAGCAGCAGAAAAATTAGTACCACTGAAATTGAAGTTGGTAACATACTGCCCGTTTACCATAAAAATAACCCCACTGGCATCGGCAACATTTAAGATTGTGGCACGAATAGACGTTGTGTTTGATGGTGAATTATACGGATTTGAACCCGGAACAGTGATCGTTACAACTGGAGGCTGTACTGGTGCATTGTAAACGATAGTGGCATTGTCGCTAGCGTTGCCATCTCTGTTTGTAGCGCTTACAACTACTGTATTATTTCCAGGATTTAAGTTAATCCCACTTGCACTGAAACTGCTGCCGTTGAGGCTAAAATTTCTGCTGTTTTGCCCATTTACAGTGAATGTTACATTTTGTGCATTCTGTACATTTGTAATAGTAGCATTGATTACAGCAGTTGCACTGTTTGAAGTAAAAGGATCGGTAGATGGGTTTGTTATCACAACTGTAGGCGGAGTAGGAGTGCGGACATCCTGCGGCTTAACATAAGTGATAGATGCATTGTCGCTGGCATTGCCATCCTGATTAGTAGCGCGAATGACAATGTTGTTGCTACCCTCATTCAACTGAACATTATTTGCAGTGAATGCTGTTCCGTTTAGTGTAAAGTTGCTGTTTTGCTGCCCGTTGACTGTAAATACTACTCCTGTAGCACTGCTTACATTTAAAATTGTTGCATTGATTGTTGCATTGGCAACAGCAGTCGTAGATTGTTCACTGGCCGGGTTGCTTATAATTACTGTTGGAGGTGTAGCTGTTCTTACAGGTTGGTAATTGATAACAGTCTGATCGCTTGCTGTACCATCCTGATTAGTCGCAGTTATGATTACTGTATTCGTTCCCTGACCAAGGTTAATATTGTTGGCAGTGAAAGATGTGCCACTTAATGTGAAGTTGGTATTCGGAACACCGTTTATTGTGAAACTGACATTAGCACTATTTCTTACATTTGTAATAGTTGCATTGATGTTTTGACTGGCAGTTTGTGTATTAAGCGGATTTGCAGTTGGGTTAGTAATTGTTACAGTTGGCGGCGTTGTTGATCTAACAGGCTGATAATTGATAACAGTCTGATCGCTGGCTGTGCCGTCCTGATTTGTAGCAGAAATAACAACATTATTTGAACCTTGGCTGAAAATGACATTACTAGCCGTGAATGAGGTACCGTTTAATGTAAAACTTGAATTTGGAACACCGTTTATTGTGAAACTGACATTAGCACTATTTCTTACATTTGTAATAGTTGCATTGATGTTTTGACTAGCAACCTGAGTGTTCAGCGGATTTGCAGTCGGGTTAGTGATAATTACAGTTGGCGGCGTTGTTGCTCTAACAGGCTGATAATTGATAACAGTCTGATCGCTGGCTGTGCCGTCCTGATTTGTAGCAGAAATAACAACAGTATTTGAACCCTGACCAAAAATGACATTATTGGCTGTGAAAGAACTGCCGTTTAATGTAAAGCTTGAATTTGGAACGCCATTTATTGTAAAACTGATATTGGCAGCACTGCTCACATTTGTAATAGTTGCATTGATGTTTTGGCTGGCAACCTGAGTGCTCAGGGGATTAGCAGTCGGGTTAGTAATAGTAACAGTTGGTGGAGTAGCTGTTCTCACCGGCTGATAATTGATAACTGTTTGGTCACTCGCTGTGCCATCCTGGTTGCTTGCAGAGATTAAAATATTGTTGCTGCCCTGTTGCAAAACAATATTGTCGGCACTGAAGCTGGTTCCGTTGAAATTAAAATTACTCTGAGGCTGACCATTTACAAAGAAATTTACATTGGTTCTGGTAGGAACATTGGTAATAGTAGCCCTGATATTTGCAGTTGCAGAACTTGAAGTAAATGGATTGGCACTTGGCTGGGTGATGTTTACAGTAGGTTGTGCGGCAACCCTCACAGGCTGATAATTTATAATGGTCTGATCACTTGCATTCCCATCAGTATTGTTTGCCGTAATTACAATGGTATTGGTTCCATCTTGTAAGGCAATTCCAGTTGCTATAAAAGATGTTCCCGAAAGGCTAAAGTTTCTGATGTTCTGACCATTTACTGTGAAGTTAACATTGTTTGAACCTGCAACATTGCCTATTGTTGCACGAATAGTCTCAGAGGAATTCTGTGTGTTAAAGGGATTTGCAGTTGGTTGAGTGATATTAACAGTTGGAGGATTCGAAACTACAGGCTGATAGATGATATTCACCTGGTCGCTGGCATTCCCGTCATTATTAGACGCTGAAATTACAATTGAATTATTGCCCTGTATAAGGTTTACTCCACTTGCAGTGAATGATGTTCCACTGAAATTGAAATTACGAATATTTTGCCCATTTACGGTGAAAGTAACGTTGTTTGTGTTACTTACATTTGTAATGGTAGCACGTATATTTTCAGTTGCATTTTGAGTGTTGTAAGAATTACCCGAAGGTACTGTAATGTTAACCGTTGGTGGGTTGGGTACATTCACCACATTCTGCTGGTAAATAATCGTTACATTGTCTTCAGCCGACCCTGAGGCATTGGTACCAGTAATACGAACTGTATTTGCACCAATATTCAAATTAACAAATACTTCTAAAAGATCTGTATTTGGGTTGAAACTGAAATTGTTTACGCTAATGTTATTTACATACACCATCACACCACTGCGGGTTTCGACATTACGAATGTTACATGAAACTCGAGTAGCGCCACTGCTTGTAGTAAAAGGAGATGCGTTTGGAGTGGTAATGTCAACTGTGGGTCTGTCAACAACAGGGGTATTAGTATGGTCTGTATTTCTAATTACCTGTCCATTGCTATTTCCTCCTATCAAATCGAAATGCATAAATAAGTTGGCATAGTGGTGAATATTATTGCCATTGCCTCTGATTACACCATCAAAATCATCCTTGAAAGTCCAGTTTACACGATGACCTACTCCAATAGCAAAGCGTTTGGTAATCCAATAGCCAAGTTCGAAACCAACATTTGGTGTAAAAATTGCCTTGTATTTTCCTTTTGAAGAGCCATCCATCCAGGTCTCATATTTTCCGTCACGACCATCTATTAAACGGTCTGCAATTTCAGTTTCACTGCTATTTCCAACTATACTGTCAATTTCATTGTATAGTGAAAAATATTCTAAATTAGATGATGTCAGGTTGTTCAACTGGTCATAGGCAACTTTGTACCAACTGACACCTACACCTCCATAAAGAGAAAGCCAAATTCGATTTTTGCGTCTGAGATTTTCAAAATTAATTCTCCCCTCTAAGGCTAAATCATGAAAGGTTGTTTTGTGATTATGAAATACAAAATTATTCCCACCATTCGAAACTAAATAATTTGGCTTAGAACTGTCTCCTGACATTCCGTTCAATACCTGATTGCTAAGAGGTGAGCTTGTTGAAATGTCAGTCTTCTTGAAATCCTGACCATAAGTATTTGTACCTAAATACCTGAATCTTAAATCAAAAGATAGGGGTGCATTTTCTTTATAAAAAATATTTTTACCCAAATAAAAGCCACCACCGCTACCAACGATGGTTTTGACATCGCTTTGTTGCCAGGCGGCGCCTCCATTGAGGCCTAAAAACCAATGTCCGCCATAACCGTCTTGTGCGCGAAGGGCATTTTGACCGATGATGCTGCAAAATAAGGTGAGCAGTAGATAATTAAATAAAGTTTTCATAGAAACGTATTTGTTAGGATTACAAATAAAAATTCAGTTATGGATTTAAATCATTAAATTCTATTTCGAATAAAACTACTTTCGTGCCAATTCTCAATATAAATATTTTGCAAACTTAGCATTTTCTTGTCGAAAAACGCTCGAATTTCCATTAAATCAGTGCTTTGGATGCATAATTAGATTTTATATTTCTTTAAATTTTTTAACAGAAGCTTGTTCAATAGAGAATTTTAAAGCAATCTTAACTTTTTTTGCCCCTAGAAATTTACCCTATGAAAATTGTAACAGCACCCGAAGCATTAAAATCGCTTCATTCTCATCAAAATATTTTTATTCATACAGCTGCAGCTGCTCCGCAAGCGCTTATTAAAGCGTTGGTAGATAGGGGAGATGAACTGAAAGCGGTAAAAATATTTCAATTACATACCGAGGGTCCTGCGCCTTATGCCGATGAGAAATGGGCAGACAGTTTCGAGGTAAATGCCTTGTTCATTGGGCCCAATGCCAGAAAAGCAGTGCAAGAGGGAAGAGGCACCTATATTCCAATTTTTTTGAGCGAGGTACCCTATCTTTTTCGTAAAAATTATATCAATATCGATGTAGCACTTATTTCGGTTTCAGCACCCGATAAACATGGTTACTGTTCACTAGGTGTTTCTGTTGATGCCAGCCTGGCAGCAGTAGAGAATGCTGAAATTGTTATAGCACAAATAAATCGTTTTATGCCAAGAACTCATGGCGACGGAATCATACATGTCAGTCGCATTCATTTTGCCGTCGAACATGATGAACCGCTACCTGAAGTTAAGCAAGCCGAAATTGGTGAAATTGAAAAGAAGATAGGTGAATTTGCGGCAACACTTATCGAAGATGGTTCTACACTGCAAATGGGCATTGGCGCAATTCCTAATGCTGTACTTGCCTGTTTGGAAAATCACCGTAACCTGGGCATTCACAGTGAAATGTTCTCTGATGGCGTGTTGCCCCTTCTGGAGAAAGGGGTAATAAATGGTTCCGAAAAATATGAACATCAGGGCAAAGTACTTGCAAGCTTTGTGATGGGCACAAAAAAACTCTATGATTTCATTGATGACAATCCCTCGGTCATTTTAAGAGATGCTGCCTATGTCAACAATACAGCAATAATCAGCAAAAACCCTAAGGTTGTGGCTATTAATTCTGCCATCGAAATTGACCTTACAGGACAGGTTTGTGCCGATTCAATCGGGACTTCTATCTACTCGGGCGTAGGCGGACAATTGGATTTTATGAGAGGTGCTGCTGGCGCCTATTGTGGTAAACCTATCATTGCTTTACCCTCACAAACTTCCAAGGGTGAAAGTCGTATCAGCTGCTGTTTGAAAAATGGGGCAGGAGTGGTCTCTACCCGGGCAGATGTACATTTTGTAATTACAGAACACGGAATTGCAAATCTCTATGGTAAAAATTTGAAAGAACGTGCAAAAGCACTTATTTTACTTGCAGATCCCAATCATCGGGAAAGACTGGAGCGAGAAGCGCATGAATTGAGAAATATTTTTTGAATTTTAAATCCCATTCAGGGATAAAACATGAACCATTACTTTCAACGCATTAGGGAAAATTCAGAAGAGTTATTGGAATTTTTCAAAAAAATGCCCAAAGGTGCCGATATACATCATCATGCACTTGGCGCACTTCGTCCGGTCGATATTTTAAAAAAGGCGGCGGAAATGGGTCTTTGGATCGATGTGCAAAATGGACAGCTTTATACTGAAGCGATTCATAACAGCGTTCCTGTCGCCCAAATACTATCAAATGATCAACTTACACAATCTTGTCTTAATAAATGGTCTATTCTGGGTTATGATTGTAAAGATGATGCGGGCAAATATTTCTTTGATGTTTTCTTTAAAATAAGCCCCGTTTTTAATGGCAATGAAACTTATTGGCTAAAAAAAATATTGGACGAGGCGGCAACAGAATCATTGCTTTACATTGAAACACTAATTGAATGCCCTGATATCTCCAAAAAAATATATGAGATTGCCGAAAATTTCGAGTCCGATATAGATGAAAATGCCACAGAGGCTGACTTCAAGGATCTTTTTTCCTATCTAACTGTAAACGGCCTTGAGGACTTAAAAAATCAAACTATCCAACTTTGCGATGCTTGGATTGAATCTGTTTCAGACCATCAGACGCTTTTAAGGTTTCAACTGTACACGGTCAGAAACCTTAGTCCAAAATCTGTCTTAGCTCAACTCATACTATCTTTTTCGGCTGCTGCAAATTCAGATAATATTGTTGGGGTTAATTTAGTTGCCCCCGAGTATGATGAATTTTCGCTAAGGTACTATAGCTTGCACATGCGTGTCTGTCGTTGGCTTTCAACAATTTTTCCCAATGTGAATCTGGCATTGCATGCCGGTGAACTTACAGATAAACTTGTTGAATCGGAACATTTAAAATTTCATATCTATGAAGCAATATCAATTGCAGGGGCCAAAAGAATTGGGCACGGGGTGGATTTGATGACGGAATCTGGAAGAAATTTTATTTTTGACATGATGTCTGAAAAACCTGTCCCTATTGAAATTTTGCCTGATAGTAATGAATTTATACTTGCTGTAAGCGGAGAGGAGCATCCTTTCGAATCTTATCATCGTTCAAAAGTGCCAAT
>JBILRK010000088.1:0-6962 GCA_044372705.1 Saprospira sp.
CATGGCAAGAGAAATGGGTTACGAGGGCAAAGTTTTTATCAGTTTCACCGTTGAAACTGATGGTACGCTCAGCAACATCGAAATAAAAAAGGATATGACTCCAGGGGGTGGAATGGGCAATGCAGCAAAAAAAGCAGTGGAAAAAATGGCCAAAGAAAGCTGCTGGCAGGCTGCCGAACAAAAAGGAAGAAAGGTAAGACTCAGACTTACTGTTCCGGTTCAGTTCAGAATAAGAACAAATTAATTTTAAAAAAAATGCAGTCGTTACACACCAAAATTTATTGAACCTGCATCTATGTTTTTGCATTCAATTGATACCGTTCTTTGAAAACTTCTTACAGGAAAATCGAAATATAACTTTAGCTGAAATAAAAAAGTGAAGGTATAAGTCCACAAGCAGAAAAATTAATTATTTTTGGCCTTGAAATCAATTTTACAATTTAACCAAATATTGAAAATTATCATGGACTTTCCAAGCAGTTTGAAATACACCAGCGATCACGAATGGATTCGCATTGAGGGCGAGAACGCCTATGTTGGTATCACAGCTTTTGCACAAGGCGAATTGGGCGACATCGTTTATGTCGATATCAGCTCTGAAGGTGAAACCCTAAAACAGGGAGATGTCTTCGGTTCTGTTGAAGCAGTAAAAACCGTAGCCGACCTTTACATGCCAGTAAGTGGTGAAATTTTGGAAGTAAATGCCGGTCTTAATGACGAGCCTGAACTTGTAAACAGCGATCCATACGAAAAAGGTTGGATGGTAAAAATAAAACTGAGTGACCTTTCGGAACTCGATGGTCTGATGGATGCCGATGTTTACCGTTCAAGCATCAATGCCTAAATGGCTTAGGCTTTGGCCCTTTGTCACAGTCATTGTTGCCATTTTTTGGTTATCAGTGATAAAAACTCCAAGCCTGAAACTTTATGAAAATTGGTTTTGGGATAACATAGACAAATTTGGCCATGCCTTAGCTTATGCAGCTTTATATTTCAGCGGAGCTTTTTCGCTCCAAAATTTTTCTGATAAGAAGCAATTGACCCTCAGCAATTTGAAAGTTTTATTTGCTTTCAGTTTTCTGTATGGTTTTTTAATTGAAATCTTGCAGCATTTTCTGCCTCATCGAAGTTTCGACCCCTTTGATATGTTAGCCAACACCCTGGGGTTGATTATTGGTGCAGTAATTTTTGCAAGATTGTTCCCAAAGGCTTTTTTATCTTAAAATAAAGCTGTATTTTTAAACGATTTTATCACTTAACAACTGAAGTTATGCTTTTCATGGGATTATTTTCAGCCGCGCTGACGCTAAGCATTCAGGTACCTACAACAGGTGCAGTTGGTGGTTTTTTGGCAATAACCGCTGTCATTACAGGCGGTATTTATCTTTTCAAATATGTATTGAACAGACAAACTGCCAAATTACTTCAACAAAAAAGCGACACTTCCAAAAAATCATCCACGCTTAGAAAATACGACGAAGTAGGTATTTTCAAGTACAGCGGAACGATTTACACCGGAGGTTTTGCTACTGCATTGCTTATCTGTTTCTTGGCTATTAACTGGACAACTTCTGAAACCGAAAAGGTTGAAGAAAAAGTAGAAATGGACCTTACTCAGGCCGAAGTGGAATTGGATGTTCAAAACACTCCTCCGCCACCGCCACCGCCCCCACCACCACCGCCACCACCGCCGCCGCCACCAACTACCATACAAATAGACGATAACGTTGTAGAAAAGGAACCTGAAATTAAACCTCAGGATGAAGATAAACAAGACCTAGAAGGTGATAAAAATGGTGTTGAAGGTGGAACAGGTGAACCTGCACCAATCGTTATTGCTGGAGAGCCTGAACCGGTTAAAGTTGTTGAACCTGAAATTTTTACAATCGTAGAAGAGCAACCCTCTTTCCCTGGTTGTGAGAAAATTAGCGATAAAACAGAACGCCAAAAATGTTCCGATAAAAAAATGGTAACATTCCTTGGACAAAAAGCAGGATATCCTTCAATGGCGCGTGAAGCTGGCTTCGAAGGAACTGTATTTATCCGTTTCGTTGTTGAACCCGATGGAAATATTTCCAATATCGAGGTTCTGAAAGATCAGACTCCGGGTGGTGGATTAAAAGATGCCGCACTCAAAGCTGTTCAGGCAATGAATACAATGGGCGAAAAATGGAACCCCGGTAGGCAACGTGGTAACCCAGTACGTGTACGCGTAGTAGTTCCAGTAAAATTCAAACTGCAGTAATTATTACGACATAATATTATTGAATGGTCTTATCTTAATCCGGTAAGACCATTTCTTTTTAAGTCAATAAATCTTAACTAATTAGGATGAAAATCGGGCTTTTCTTTGGTTCTTTCAATCCCATACACAGCGGGCATCTCATCATTGCAAACTATCTGGTAGAAGAAAGCGATTTGGATGAGTTGTGGCTTGTCATTTCTCCGCACAATCCTTTCAAGGAAAGGAGTAGTCTGGCCGATGATTATGTTAGATATGAAATGGTGCTTCGCTCTGTTGAAGATCATCCTAAATTAAAAGCCTGTAATGTAGAGTTTGATTTGCCTAAACCATCTTACACCATTGATACCCTCACCTATCTGCGCGAGGAGCATCCGGATAATGAATTTGTACTAATCATGGGCGGCGATAATTTGGGTTCATTAAATAAATGGAAAAACTACGAACTGATTCTAAAAAACTTTTCCATTTATGTATATAAAAGGCCCGATTATGAATTGGGAGATTTAGTCAAAAATCCTAATGTAAAGATCTTTGAAGAGGCTCCACTCATAGAAATCTCTTCCACTTTTATCCGCAAATTAATAAAGGAAGGGAAGTCAATACGTTACTGGGTCACTGAAGAAACCAGAGAAATCATCGAATCAACAGGCTTATACCGTTAAACGCTTATTTCTTTTTGCTAAAGCGTTTTCTACGTCTCCAACTATAAATCACACCAAAAACTGAAAGAACTATCAGTGGCAAAGCCAGATTTATCAGCTGCCATTTGGTCTCTTCTTTGAAAGCTCTTTCCTGATCGAGCGGACGTAGTTTAATTTCCTTACTTCTGGCCTCTATTAAGCCCGAATCATCGAGCAGATATTCGATGCTATTCATCAGAAATTCTTTATTGGCAAAGATTCTTGGGCCAGATTCGGGATGAAATCCCGCACCCATAGGTACTATCTTTCCAGATGTTGGATAGACTTCATTTTTAGCAATATCGCCATCAGATACTACAATCATTTTTGCAAAATTTCCCTGTGCTTTGATAGGATAATTACCTGCAGAAGCCCATTTACTAGTCACTTCCGGCGGAAGCCTGTTCCTGAAAAAAGATTCAAAATTTCCTTCCAATAAAACAGCAATAGTCTGATTCCCCTTTGTAAAAGCATCAGCTTTGATAGCAGGGTCAATCGCATCGAGACTCACAGGTGTTGGCGGATATTGTACACGGCTATATTTTGAAGATCTCAAAAGAGGTATTTTAGTAATGCTTGCTTTTGTTTTTACGGTATCAATACTCGATGCATATTTGGTTAGGACATAGTCCATATTTTTTACAATCGGATGGTCGATTGAGTTTTTACCGCTTTCTTTAGCTTCAATTGGTGTGAGATATGGAAATGCCAATGGATAATAAAACCATTTTGGATTCGCTTTCTGTCCTTGTCCACTTTGCAGTCCAATCATAGAAGCAGCATCGAAAGAGGCTATAAGATTAGCATTGATACGTACGCCATAGTTGAATAAAAGCTTTTGCAAATCATGCTGATTCTCAAATGGGACCGCCTGGGCACTTTTATTTCTAAGGCTATCATCCGCCATGTTCAGTCCATCCACCATCCAAAGCATTCTTCCGCCATTCATTACGTACTGGTCTATTTTGAACTGATCGTCATAACTGAAAGCTTCTTGTGGCTTTTGAACAATAACGAGATTGATGTTAGAGTCGATCTGATTCACCTGAGAAAGGTCAAGTCTGGCAATATCATAATATTCGAAAAGGGCTTTTTCAAAATCATTTGTAAAAGGACGTTGTAGTTCTCCGTGCCCATTGAGCAGGACAATTCTGGGTCTTTGACGCTGCTTTAATTTCTGTATAGCAACAGCAAATTTATACTCCAAAAAATTAATTGAGGGGTCAATGTCGGAAGGCTGATAATATCCATCGCCCAGCTCAATGAGGTTAATAGCCTGAATTTGGTTGCCATAACGGATAACTGCAGAAGGGAAAACCAACATAGCCCGAGCCTGTCTTTTATCCATAATCTGCAATGGCATAATCCCCTGCTTTCCAAGTTTCAGCTGCATTTCCTTGCGCTCCGTATCATCTCCTTCTAAGGGATTCAAAAAACGATAGTCAATCAAGTTGCCCGAGCGCTCTCTGAATACATTGAGCAAATCGCGGGTTGCATTTTGCAAATGCCTGAATTCTGAGGGAAATTCACCCTCGAGATAAATTTCAATGGTAAATGCTGTTGTATCTTTTTCCAAAGAGGCCAATAATTTATTGGTCGCCTTCATCATTGTAAAACGCTTGTCCTCTGTCAGGTCAAATTTGGTATAAACAAAAGAGCCCAATAGATTGATAACGACAACTATTGCCAGCAACATAAGCAGCCAAACAAGCGATTGAATACGTTTAGAGTTTTTCATGAAAATATATTTGAGAAATATATCAGAGTCAAAAAAATATAATTTTATTTACCATTTTCTTTTTTCCATCGCTGTCTTTGCAGCAAAAAGGAAAACTGCTATGACACTCAAAAAGTATAAGAGGTCTCGCGTATCAATCAATCCACGGCTGATTGAGGCATAATGAAAATTAATGCCCAAACTTTCCACCAGGCTGTCCATCCCTCCAAAGAAAATAGGCAGGCGGCTGATACTGCTAAAAGCATCGTAGGTAAATGCACAAAAGAATAGACCCAATATAAAGGCTACTATCTGATTTTTAGTAATTGTAGAGGCAAAAATACCAATTGAGGCAAAAGTAGATCCAAGAAAAAAGAGACCAATATAAGAACCCCAGGTAGCACCAATATCCAGATTGCCCTTGGGCATACCCAATTCCCAAATTGAAAAGAAATAAATAAAAGTGGGCAGAATTGAAAGTATAATCAAAAACAGGCAGGCAAGGTATTTACCTATCAGTATCTGCCAATCGCTGAGCGGGCGGGTAACCAAAAGCTCTATAGTGCCGCTTTGAATTTCCTCTGCAAAGCTTCGCATTGTGATTGCAGGAATCAAAAATAAAAAGATATAAGGTGCCATCCCAAAAAAACTGTCCATGGTTGAAAACCCATAACTTATGACACTGTAATCGGGGAAAACCCACATAAACAAGCCTGTTCCCAAAAGAAAAACAGCAATAGCGATATAACCCACCAAAGAGCTTAAAAAATGATTAACTTCTTTGAAAAAAATACTCCACATATATCCGAGCTGATTTATTTGTTTTTTTTAATTGGATAAACCGGATTTCTATCATTGTAAATGAGCAGTGTTTTGAACAATTTGCTCTCCTTCTCTTCATTTTTCATTTCTTCAATAGATTTTAGCAATCCTTTATCATCTGAAGCCCAGGCTTTAAAGTTATCGAAACTAAAATCTATATTTTCACCGCTTTGAAAATGCATTAGTTTTTGAATAAAAACTAAATCTCTATTAGTAACTGTTTTTTTGCCAATTCTTTCGCCTGTGTAAGGGTTGTGAACATACATAATAACTTCTTTCTCTCGAAATGCCTTGTAGTAATAATAACTCAATTTGCCCACTACATGCAATTTTACAAAATAGTACCTGCCATCCTGTTTATCTTCAGTTCTGATGTAGGGAGCATTCTGGATACAGAGTCCCCATATTGGTTCTTTGATTATGCTATCGAGCAAATACTGAGATTCCGCTTTCAAAATTAAGATATTTTCCTCTGCATTCAAATCATATTTCAGAATTGATACTAAGGAATCGGCAGAAGGCTCATCAGCAGTGAATTCTGAAAAGCTTTTGTATATACCTGCTTTGAATGGAAAGTTATTACTAATAGCTACTTGAGTAAAAACTAATCGCGGTATAATTAGAATAAAACAGATAAATAATTTTTTCAGCATAATTTAAATTGTTCGGTTTTTAATAAAAACGCCTGCATAGCAGCAGGCGTCAATATCGTACCAAACTATAACAAAAGTTTATTTTTTAATGAGCTTTTTCAAAACATCCTCTTTGATCTCAACTTTATAGTCCTGTCTTAAAGTAGCAATGAGGCTTTTTTCCAATTGATCCTGATAATCTGCAACTACATAGCCACGGGCTTCTTCTAATGTTTTGTTTGATGCAGAAGTTATAGATTCAATCTTAGTAAAGTAAAAAACATCCTCTTTGCTATAACCTTTACTAACAGAGCCAACTTTCCACTTCATTTCATCTACTTCTTTATTTTTGCCTTTTTCATATGTGCCATCATTGCTTTGCACAACGGCATTTTCTTTATTATAAGTAGTTTTTACCTGTTCGGCTTTGCCTTTTTGAGCAGCTTTTTTAATAGCCTTCAACAGCTTTTCATCTTTACTTTTCACGGTGTAGAACGTTACTTTTGCACGGTCTTTCCACTGATATTTATTTTTGTTGGCATCGTAAAACTTCTTGAGACCCTCTTCATCGCTCGAAGCTTTATCCCAAACCAATTGTTTTTTTACCTCGAATAACAAAATACCTTCTTCATATTCTCTCATAAGGGCTTTGAATTCGGGATATTTTTTATCCAACTGAGTCTCTTCAAACTCGAGGCATTTTTGTGCGACCAATTTATTTAAAATTCTGTCAATCGCGCCTTCCAAGGTTCTTGGATTCATAGAGAAACGCTCATTTGGAGAGCGTTGAGCCAATTGTGCAAACTCTTTTACTGTACCTTTTCTATCGCCAAGTGTAAAAATAGCGCGCTCATCTCCCAAAAGAT
>JBILRK010000089.1:0-6863 GCA_044372705.1 Saprospira sp.
TAATGGGTAAAACCCATCGATATGGACATTCATGGATTGAAACACCCAAACACCGATATAGTTTGCAAACCATCCGTAAAAAATATTTGCAAGGAATTCAATAGTTAAAATCCAAGGGCCACTATTAATGACTGTATTATTTGCATTTTTATTTCTAAAAAAAGCTATGAGTGGGAGGAATAGCAAGGCTAGCATAAACCTTATAAAAAGACCAATGAGGCCACCCAGAAAGAAAGTGAGCATCATTGAAAAAATAAATGCCAAAGCGGGGTAAAGCATCAATATTTGATATTGTTTAACAAAGTCTATGCACTAAGAAATCAAAAATTGGAAGCCTTAGGCTTCATCTTCGTCATCGGGACGTTGAAATGCTGCATCTTCGCCAGCAAGCTTGGCCTTGAGGTAAGTATTTAAAGCTTTGACTTCTTCGCGATTATATTTATTATTGCAATTCTCCAAAAGCCCAAGATAGTATTCGAAACTGCTGAGACCACCTTCGGCCTCCCAGGTTTCTATGCTGAATTCACCAAAAGCTTCGGCATATTCATACACCAATCTTACCGACTTTACAAGTGTGGGTTGTTCCTGTTCTATAAAAAGGTTGCGTAGATCCTGCATTTTTGCCACTACATCTGTGCTGAATTTTTTATCTTTTTCGTAGGCTTTCGTAATTTTTTCTACCAATTCTACCACTTTAGGGTCGCGGTTCTTTTTTTCTTCTTTTTTCTTTAACATGACTTTATTATTGATGAAGTTCAAAAATTCCTGATTTCGATGCAAATTTAATAAATTCTGTAATATTTCGAGTACAATAATTTTAATTCGCTGATTTTTGAGAAAAGCTCAACAAATCAATACCCTTTTCACTGCAATTTACATATGGTATGGACAGTTCTTTGCATTGCCTTATCCATTGCTGTATTTTATATCTGCTACTAGAGGCGTCAAAAACTAAATAGCGATAATCAAATAAACTTTCAAGCTGCTCCAGGTTTTTAATTGTAGGATTTGCACTAAGGATCAAAAAATCAATTTTCAGAGGGGCTTCTCTGTTTCTTGTTAATTCTAAACTTGTATTGTTAGGAATAGCAAAACTAAATTCTTTGAATTTCCCTATTCTGTTTTTTTCAATAAACAGATTTGCAACATTTATGCTATCGCCCAACTTATAGTTTTTGCCAAACATGAGTTTATTAGCTGTTCTGTTATTTTCTGTAAAAAAATCAATTTTGTTTTTGGCTAATGTACTGTCGGAAAATAAATAGGAACTATGCCCGTCTGCAAATTCGATGAGTGTTGACTTGTTTATTTTGTAAACAAAAAGTTTCTCCTGAGCTGATGATTGAAAAAGATTCCAAAACTGTCCGCAAAACAAAACAAATACAAGTAAGAATGAGAGGTATCCAATTTTGAGGGATTTATAAATAAAAGCGGCAGAAACCATAAAAATTATCAGATAAAACAACAACATCTCCCCTATTCCAAGCCAAAAGCCCTCTATTACAGATAGTGGCAATCGTTGAATTGCAAAAATACAGGCATTCATCAGTGCCAATGAAAAATAACATAATAAAGCTACAAGATCTCCCAAATAAGGTATCCAGTCAACTATTAACAGAACAATACCAGCGTATAGGGCAAAGGTAGAAAGAGGAATAACTGCTAAGCCAGATAACCAAAAATAGCTCGGGAACTGATGAAAATAATACAGGCCGACTGGTAAAGTTGCAATCTGTGCAGCAATGGCAACTGCTGTGAGATTCCATGCCCAGTTTGCTGCTTTATTCTTAAAATAAAATAATTTATAAATGTAAGGATGGAAAAAAACTATCCCAAAAAGAGCAAGATATGAAAGCTGAAAACCAATGTCGAACAAGTACTTTGGATCTAAACATAATAAAAAGAAGGCTGAGGCTGCCAGAGAATTATAAATAGACATTTTTCGACGAACCAAGCCTGCAAGTAATACAAAACTAAACATCAGTCCGGAACGAAGAACAGAAGCAGAAGCACCCGTAAGCAAAACATAAAACCAAATAAAAAGTATTAGTATCGCTATTTCTTTAGGGCTAAACTTATCGGTTTTCTTTTTCTTAATTCGCCTAAGTATCCAGCCCAAAAGTCCTGCAACCAAACCTACATGAAGTCCCGAAACGGAAAGAACATGTGTAGCGCCAGTATCAGCATATGCATTTTTCAACTCTGTAGAGAAATCAGATCTGACACCTAATACAAGAGCAGAAGCAACAGCTTTTTCATTTGGATAGTTTTTGAAATTATTAGAAAAAATATCACTCAAATAAGCTCTCCAACTAATAAGTAGCGAATAAGCATAGTTTGATTTATTATGCGCAATTAGTTTAGATCTGTTAGATTTTACGTAGGCCTGATGATAAATATTACTGAGGGCATAATAGGACGAGGGATTAAATGCATTTGGATTTTCGGGGCCCGAAATATTTTTAATCTCGGCACTAAGCAGAAGCATGTCCCCATATTTTAGTTTGGCGCTCAAACTATCAAGCTCGAAAGATATTGTTACTTTACCGATACATTCATGAAAATTCCCACTAGAGTCTTCAATTGACGCTACAGATACAACGGCGCTGACTGTTTTAGATTTTAATTGCGGTTCCCCTACAATTTTTGCAATTAGATTGTTTTCCTGAGAAATATATTGTTGAAAATGCTTTTCCGAATTTCTTGAGTCCCCAAAAAAAGTCAATAAATAACCCAGGCTGTACAAATTAAGTCCTAGTACAAATGCTCCAGAAATTACAAAAACGTAACTTAATTTTTTTGATACAGCCCAATAAAGCAAAAACAAGGCGCTGAATCCAAAAATTGTCAACAATACAAGGTTCACCCTATAGTCTGAATAAAGACTACAACTAAGTATTCCTGCTAACAAGGGAATTAACAAGCGGACAAAGGGGATCTGATGCCAACTCAAGTTAAAAATATTATAGGGGGCTGTTTACAATTATTTCCAAAGTTTCCTGTATCAGCTTATCAACTACTTTGTCGGGGTCGGCACTAAATTGACCACTTCTTCTGTTGGCTAAAATAGCATTGAGAGAAATGGCTTTGTGACCTAAAATATTGGCTAGTCCAAAAATTGCTGCCGTTTCCATTTCTAAGTTTGTAATTTTCAATCCTTCAAAACTAATGTCTTCCAATTTTGTAAAAAGATCCGACAATTGGGGTTTTGCTCGTATCATTCTGTTCTGAGGTGCGTAAAAACCTGTAGCAGTAAGGGTTATGCCTTGATGCCATTCTTTTTTTTCAAAAAGGCTGATGAGTGCTGAAGAAGCCTCTGCAACTGTAGGCTGAACACCAATGGCCACAATATTTTCTTTTAGGCATTCATTTATCAATCTATTAAGCGCTTGTTCTCTTTGATTTAATGTTCTGTCGTAATAATTGAGCAGGCCATCCATACCAACTCCAAAATTGGACACCAAAAAACTATCAACGGGAATATCGGCACGCATTGCTCCGGAAGTACCAATTCTGAAAATATTTAAAGACTTGAGACTATTTTTTACTGTTCTGTTATTTAGATCAACATTCGCCAGGGCATCCAACTCATTTAATACGATATCAATATTATCCGTCCCTATGCCAGTGGAAATAACTGTCAATCTTTTTTGCCCGATATAACCTGTATGGGTATAAAATTCTCTCTTATGTACCTTATGTTCTACCCTATCAAAATACTTCGAAACCCGCTCTACCCTATCAGGATCTCCAACTGTAATGATATTATCGGCAATATGTTCTGGTTGAAGATGGAGGTGATAAATTGAGCCATCTGCATTTAAAATCAATTCAGCGTCTTGGATTTTCATTTTGTATATTAAGTAACAATTAGAAAAAAGCGCCAAAGTAAATCAGTCACTTTGACGCCTTGTTTTAATATCAATAAAAAGCTTTAAGATTTATTATCGTTGAGTTGATCCTCAAGACCATTTTTTTCAATAATTGAAAGCATTTTATCCATTTTCTCTTCCATGTTAGTTAGTTTCTTCTCCACTTCTTCAAACTGTTTTTCTGTCTCATCGTGATCGCTGATCATGGCATCGACAAAGATTGAATTTACGATTGACAAACCAAATATGCCCCCAACAATGAAAAGTCCGATAAAATACATTCGAATAAAAAATATGGCCATATTTGAAAAAGGCTTTGAATTGGCTTCGGCTTCCTTTAGCAATGCATCGGGGATTCCATTCCAACCCTCAACGGTAAAAACCTGAAAAGTGGAGTAATAAGAAGTAAGGGGGTCACCAAAAAGATTCGGTGCAACATTCTGAAAGAAAAAGGTTGACAAAATAGCCATGATAAATATAACCACAAAGAAACCCACAAGTACCATAAATGAGGCACCCAAAGCTTGTTGAGCAGACCTGAAAATATGTTCAACCTGAGGAAAGAATTGAACAAATCGGAAAAATTTGAACACGCGGAATACTCTGAAAACCAAGAGGTAGCTAACATTGATATATTCGTGAATATTTGGAACCAAATGTACAAGCAAGGATGGTACAGATAAAATTATCAGTATCACATCAAACTTATTCCATCCAGACCTAAGATACTCTTTCCAACCATAATGTGTCGATTTAATAAACATTTCAACCAAAAACAAAAGTGTAAGCGCATCATCTACATATGCAAGTACTTGATCATAGCCATTAGATTTAAAACCTTGAAAAAATATCACAATGGCATTGAGACTAATTAGCATCAGAATTATTCTGTCATTCAAAAATATATTTTTGATGAAGGAGTTGGATTTATTTGTTGCTGCCTTATTCATAATGTGTAGTTTAGATGTTTGAATTTTGGGGAAAAAGTTTCTATTAAGTTTGAATAATTCCAGGGTTAAATTTTGAAACGGGTGCATTGTTTGCCGCTTCAATACCCATAGAAATTACCTTTCTTGTTTCTAGCGGGTCGATGATTGCGTCCACCCAAAGTCGAGACGCCGCATAATAAGCGTTTGTTTGTTTTTCATAGCGCTCGGTGATATCTTTCAAAAGCTTTGTTTCAGCATCGGGATTCATCTCCTGCCCTTTTGCCTGAGCCGAGGCTTTCTCAATTTGAAGTAATACCTGTGCAGCCTGTGCGCCACCCATTACCGCTATTTTAGCAGCGGGCCAGGCAACTATTAATCTTGGATCATAGGCTTTGCCACACATGGCATAGTTTCCTGCACCATTAGAATTGGCCATAACTATAGAGAACTTGGGAACTGTTGAATTAGATACAGCTGCCACCATTTTAGCGCCATCTTTTATGATTCCCCCATGCTCTGAACGAGTCCCAACCATGAATCCGGTTACATCGTGCATAAATATCAAAGGAATTTTTTTCTGATTGCAATTCATAATAAAACGAGCAGCCTTATCTGCTGAATCGGAATAAATTACTCCGCCGAACTGTAGTTCTCCTTTTTTAGTTTTAACAACCTGTCTATTATTGGCAACAATTCCAACTGCCCAGCCGTCAATGCGGGCGTAAGCACAGATAATTGTTTTGCCATATCCTTCTTTATATTGAACCAATTCGGAATCATCGACCAATCGTTCCAAAACCTCAATCGTGTTGTATGTTTTTGAAAGGTCATGTGGCATAAGACCATAAATTTCCCCCATAGATTTTGCAGGAAGGGCTGGCGCTATTCGGTCGAAACCAGCTTTTTCAAAACTGCCAAACTTATCGACAAGTTTGCGGATAGTTTCGAGGCAAACTGCATCATTGGGCATTTTATAATCTGTAACACCCGAAATTTCGCATTGAGTTGTCGCCCCACCAAGCGTTTCCTGATCGGCAAGCTCTCCGATAGCCGCTTTAACCAAATAGGGGCCGGCTAAAAATATAGATCCGGTTCCGTCAACAATCAAAGCCTCGTCTGACATAATTGGAAGATAGGCTCCACCTGCTACACAGCTACCCATGATGGCTGCAATTTGAGGAATTCCCATCGAAGACATAATAGCATTGTTCCTAAAAATACGTCCAAAATGTTCTTTGTCAGGAAAAATTTCGTCTTGCATGGGCAAATAAACACCTGCCGAATCTACCAAATAGATGATTGGCAGTCGATTTTCCATGGCTATTTCCTGGAATCGGAGATTTTTCTTTCCTGTAATTGGAAACCAGGCTCCTGCTTTTACAGTTGCATCGTTGGCTACAATGACACATTGCCTTCCACTGACATAACCTATTCCGCCTACTACGCCCCCCGAGGGACAACCGCCATGCTCTTCGTACATTTCGAATCCAGCAAGAGCACCAATTTCTAAAAACTCCGATTCTTTATCAATCAGAAAAGCAATTCGCTCTCTGGCTGTCATTTTGCCCTGAGCATGTAATTTTTCAATTCTGCCTTTTCCACCTCCCAATGAAACTTTCTCAATAATATGTTTAAGCTTGGCAACCAAAAGCTTATTATGATCTTCATTACGGTTAAATTCTAAATCTTGATTCATTTTTTTAAATATTTTAATAAACATTTGTGCAAATTTAATAAAGCATTGAATATTTGCAAATCTATTTTTAATCAAACCCTATCATAATTGAATAATGTTTTAAAATATCACAGTATCTTAACAGCAAAATACATCTGAAAAGCTGTGAAGGATTAAACTAAAGCCATTATATTTGCAAAAATACCATGCTTAAATGTCAAAAAAAATTAAGGTAGGCCTTTTTGGAGTAGGGCATCTTGGTAAAATTCATCTAAAATGTCTACTCGAACTGAAGGATGTTTTTGAATTTATTGGGTTTTACGATCCGGATAAAAAAATATCGGAAGAGGTAGCCAAAACTTATGCTGTAAAAAGTTTCGATAGCGA
>JBILRK010000563.1:0-6838 GCA_044372705.1 Saprospira sp.
GGCATTTTTGGGCAGGAAGTCGACAGGATTACCCGCAGGGAAGGTGAAATTACCGCTAAAGCTGATATCTCCATTATTGTAATTCTGGCGAATCCAGCTAGGCTGCGACTGATAAGGAGTTACGCGGAATACAAGATTACTCAAGAGTTCACGATCCTGAGAAACTGATATAGGATTAAACTTCACTTCATCGAGAAAGACTCCTCTGGCTTCCACAAATTGTGAAATGGTGTCAACCTGCGGACAACCTATGCCATTGGTAAAGCTATTGAAGTAATTGTAAAAAACCCTGACATTCTGCACCATATCGTTACCGTATGAGGCACGAGTCATCGATCCTGTATTGAAATTATTGCCTGTAAAGGCTCCTGCTACAGTTGCACCTTGCGTAAGGGTTCCACCACTAAAATATTGGGCAGTAAAAAATCCACCGGCGGGTGTACCTGTCAGTTGCAATGGTGGATTCGCAGAGCACACCACAGCTGGCAAACCTGAAATGTCAAGATTAGTATTGTGAATCAATAAGAATGGCGTTACAAAGCTATCTACATTCCCTGCAGAGGTCACCAACATAAAGGATGAATAGGCATTGTCGGGAATACCGAGGCGAATGGTACCGTTCCAGATGATCGTACCACCAAGAGTGTCCGGACTTAGTGTACTAGTGTCAATAGGAATAGATATATAGGTGTTATTTGCATTGTAGAGATAAACAGAGTCAATTTTAAAATCTAGTCCATTAACTGTAAGAACGATTGTATCGGCGACACAGGCTTCATACAGCGGAGCCGAATTATTTTCATTTTGTATGGTAATATTCGGTTCGTCCAAAACAAATAATATATCAGTCGCCACAAAATTACAACCGGCTGTATCGAACTGATAATAAATACGATGGAAGCCCGAACCGGAGGTATCGGATCTAAAGAAATTAAAATCAGGTGAAGGGTGCATGCCCGAATTAGCATTCAGCGCTGCATTGAAGGGCTGACTGTAGAAGAATCCCGATGTAGCAGTACCCAAATAAGCAGGAACGACGGCATTGTACAAATTTACCTGCGAGCCAGCCGTTGATGCAAGGGTAGAGAAACCGGCCCCTGCTAAATCGAGTGCAAAACCAGCTGGAGGCGGAATATCTGCCAAGACTTTTGGCGCAGAGGTATCTTTACAATTACTACCCAAAATTGTCATTTCTAGCCTGTAAGACCCTGCAATGTTAGTTATATAATTTGGTGTAGTCGCAGCAGTTATAGGTAGATTGTTGAGTAACCACTGGAAGGTACAATTGGTACAACCGCCACCTACTCTGAATAAAGAAACTGTATCCCCGGCACAGACATTGGAATCTGTTGCCATAATTGGAATGGAAAGAGAAGAAACCTGATTAACAGAAACCAAAGGTGAACGGGCAGTACATCCGTTTTGAGTAACATCCACATAATAGATGCCAATGGAATCGGTGTTTATAGTGGTAGTTGTAGTTGGAACAGAAAGAATCGGGCTGGATCCATAATACCATTCATAAGAACAACCCGAACAGACAGAAGCCGTTAATGTAACTGGTTGCGTTCCACATATGATGGTAGGATTAGCGGTAAGCGTAGGATTGAGGGTTACCTCATCCACATTTAGATTCAGTGCCGTTTCCTGACAACCTCTAGAGTCGATCATTACCATGGAATAAACACCACCCTGATTGATGGTATAGGTAGGCGCGTTGGACAAGGGAATTGGAACGCCATTCCTTACCCAGCTATAGGTACAGCCTAAATTACAACTCAATGTAGATGAATTGACATTATCAATTTTAAGCAGCACATTGCTGCTATTACAAACTAGAGAATCCCCTGCCAAAGAATCTACCTTTATTATAAGATTATAGGTACCATCTAAAACCGTAAGAGCAGCAGATGTATCACGACAACCGTTAGGGTAGGTTACCACTACCTGATAAAACCCAGTATCCAAAACATTTGAAACAGTGTAGGAAGTGTCATTCAGTGCACCAAAAATTTGGGCAGTATCTCTAAGCCAGGTATAGTTACAGCCCACACAATTTTGAGTAAAAAGTCGTGGATTCACGCCATTACAAACAAAGCCCAAAGAATTGGTATTGATTGGAGGTGTAATAACGGGCAGCTCAGTAATAGTAAGTGTATCCGAATTACCAAAACAGAAGCCATTGTTTACCTGAACAAAAAATCTTCCACCTACAGTTGTCTGATAATTAAAATTAGATGGGCTGCTGATTGGATTCAATGGGTTGCCACTAATAGCATCGTACCATTGGTAAGAACAGCCGGGACATAAAGTTACCCCCAATATAGTAGCTTCTCCCCTACAGATGCTCTGTGAACTTGCGGAGGCATTTGGAGAGGTGATAGTTGACTCGTCGAGTTCAACAATGTTGGAATTATTGGTACAAGCAAAATTTGTAGTTACCCGTACATAATAATTTCCAGGTAAAGCAGCATCGTAAGCAGCACCAGTAGCACCTGAAATGAGTACTCCATTTCTGTACCATTGATATGTCCAGCCAGGATTGGTAGCAGTTGAAATATTAACCGTTTCACCCTGGCAAACTACTGAATTTGTTGCATTGGCTTCGGGAGAGAATGATCCGGATGAAAGTACTACCGTATTAGAATTGAATTGACAGCCACTACTATAAGTCACTGCGCAATAGTAAGAACCTGTTTGCGATGTGTTGTATGTTGGGTTTGTTGCTCCAGAAATAATCGTACCATCCTTGAACCATTGATAGGCCTGATAAGTTGGCAGGGTATTCACAAAAAGGTTGGCAGAAGATCCTGAACAGAGTATGCTTGTTGTACTACCTATACTTGGAGATGTAACCGTAACCGAACTAACATTGACAATATTTGTGGGATATCGGCAGCTATTTTGATTTTGGACAATGGCATAATAGGAACCTGCGGAAGAAACCGATACAATTCTGCCATTACTGACTGGTGTTAGCAGCGCATTAGTTACACTATTAAACCAGGTGTAAGAACAACCCACACATGGCTGTACTTCGAGACTGGCACTCTGACCATTACACAACTGAGAGGGAACAACTGTTGCCAGGGAATTTTGACCGGCTGTAGAATTTAATACCATAACCGGACTTGAATATCCGATACATCCATTGTCATCGACCGCCTGTACATAAAAGCCTCCTTGTGTCGAAACCTGAATACTGTCTTGGGTTGCACCAGTATTCCAGATATAGGAACATCCTGTACATGAACTTACTTCAAGCGTTATGGGTGTATTGCACATATAATAAGTTCCGCGTATTGCACCTGAAGTATCAGTAATAACCGGTGAAGGGGTTGTA
Organism: Saprospira sp.; assembly: GCA_044372705.1. Classification (GTDB taxonomy): domain Bacteria; phylum Bacteroidota; class Bacteroidia; order Chitinophagales; family Saprospiraceae; genus Saprospira. The sequence continues at coordinate 3,344 of JBILRK010000563.1, forward strand.
AAGGGCAAAACGGTTATGGTATCTGATTCAATACAATCGTCTTTTTGGATAGTTACAATCACGTCACCTGGTTGGTTCACCGTAATTGTTCTTGAACTTTGGCCTGTACTCCAGGCATAGGTACAATTTGTACAACCAATGGTATCAATTGCTATAAGACCTACGGATGAGGTAGGACAATAATTTGCCAATGGCGCATCGAAATTTGGATTGGCGGGGGTTGCTATTCCGAGACCAGGACCAGCAGTAATTCTTGCAGGTAAAGTTGCTACAGAAGTACAGTTATAGCCGTCGGTCACCGTAACATAATAAGTTTGTGAACTGCTGATAGATGGAACTGTAGTAGTGGTGCTGTAATTAGGCCCTGTACCACTGCTAGCCTGTCCTCTTATATTAGCGAAAGTTGTACCTGGAGCTAAAGACCAAACATAATTTGCCTCGCCCTGACAGCCACTACAGGAAGCCTGAAGATTGAGAGGGGAACCAGCACATGTTCGTACAGTATCTTGGAGGAGGATTTGGGGGCGAACTACATAAATGGTCTTTTGTTTGGTTTGTTCATAAAATGGTGCATCGGTCGACTGTTGACAGCTTCCCCCATTTTGACTATAAACTACATCTTGATAACCCGCATCAACAGTAATCACAAAAGAGTCTGGCGTTGAAGCTGTAATTAGAATGCTAACAACATCTGATGTGGTTGTTAAACTACCTTCCCAATCAGTCCATGTGTATATTTTACCCCTTGAATAGATGCAACTGGAAGGGGCAGATGGACAAGTAAGTGGCGCGCTTGTACAAGGATTAGGGGTAGACGGAGAACCAGATGAACCACAATTACACTGATTCCCATTTTGTCCCAAATTTGAGGTTGGTATCGTCGAATTAGCGTAACCTATTATTCTAGCTGAAAGTGTTTGACCTTCGCAAATATATATAGAACTAACATTTAAATTTGCCGTTGTATTAGAACAGCTTGTTACCGTTACATTTGTGCTTACTTCAGCAGAGCAACCATCTGTATTAACAGCTGTAACTGAAATAGTATAATTACCTTGGAAAGGACTTAAACTACTTGTCCATGTTGCGCTAGTTCCTGAGGATGAACTACCTACATTTGATGAAGATACTGCCCAAGTATAATTAAGGCTTGATTGACTTGAAGCTTGTGCAGTAATTGAAAACTGTATACCATTACATTGATCCGAAACAACTGGGAGATTTACAATCACAGCAGGTTTAATAGTAAGCGTATCGTTTACTGATAAGACACAGGTGCCTGATTGATATACAAATGTAATGATTACATTTTTGTCTGCACCTGTATTATTTTTTAATAATGTGTCCGGTATAGTAAATGGATTTGAATTGGATGTCCTTATAGAGTCGCCGTTTAACTCCCATCTCAATGGAGTGAAAGTCCCGGTACTGGATGCTGTAAATGTTGCATTCGTTGCATTTGGACAAATAGAAGTGGGGCCTGAGAGGGTTACAACAGGTGGAGGCACTATACTCACCCCTATCTCCAGGGGATTTGCAGAACATCCATTTGAAGCAGTCGCTTCTAATATTACGAAGCCATCATTTATCCAATTCGTTGTCTGATAAGCGTTACCGCAAGGCGAGCCGCAAGAAACTGTTCCTGATGGCCCTAATGGAGGAAAATAGGTTGGGGGTGTAAAGATAAAACAACCACCGAACCAAAAACTGCAAGGTAATCCCAGATCATTACAGGCCCTGCAACTAGATATAAAGGTTATACCTCCGAAGGTTGGGGCTTGCCAAGGATTTAGTGTTGCTGAATCGTATAGCTGCCAATTAAAACTTGAAATTGCTGGGCCTGCAGGGGTTAAAGAAAAATCTATATCCTGTCCATCACATATTTCTACTATATTATTTGATGGAATAGCACTACCATTAGCAGTTAAGCTACCAAAGGTTGGAATAGGTTTCACCTGTAACTGTATATTATCAGTTGCTGTGCAGCCACTTGAATTATCGGTAACTGTGACATTATATTGGTATATTCCTGGCAATAAAGTATTCGCTGCTTCATTAAACACTCTGCTGGTCCCAAGAGGCGTAGCAGCTCCAGTATTAAAAGACGATTCCCATGAATAAGAATATGCTCCCGAAACACTGCTCACACAACTGAAGGATGCAGACCAACCCGAGCTTACTAGTGATCCATTTGATATGAACTCAAATGTAAGACAGCCATTGGGGTTTGTTGCAGTTATTGAGCCCGGAGAAGTTGTGCCACTATAGGTACCGATTAAGGTTGATGCCGTCGTATTGCCGTCATAAACCCTTAGTAAATCTGATGGCCGAATATTAAATGCAGAAAATGAGATTCTTACATTTTGACCCGAATTAGAGGGACATATAGTATAAACACTATTTTCATTATTACTGTAATCTGATGTTGGTCCGCCGGAATCGTAAAAATTTCCGGAGCAGGTTGAACATCCTCCTGTGCTTGCTATGTTCGTATTGCTGGAACAAGCACCGCCCGAACTTACAAATTCAATAGTTGAGGTAAAACAGTTTGTTGCTACTCCACAAGTAGGGTTCGTGTTATAATGTATATAATGAGTAACTGATGAATTAGCTCTCCAATCTAAGGGAGCATTGCCGGATGCAACAACAGGACCATTAAAGTTCCCTGAGCGTACGGTAATGTAACCTAATCCAGTTGACCGATAGGTTGTTCCTGCAACAACTGAATTAACTACTGCATACTCTGACTGAAACTGACAAGTTGTTATTACGACCGTTCCAGCGATTGGCGCGTTTGCAAATCCGTATGCGGATGAATTAGCACAATCGCCATCTGGAAATGCGGCCACTTCAATATCGTCATTCTGACAAATTGCCAATGAGGCCAATTTGTCAACAGAACTACCATCAATTGTGGCTAGGGCCGGAATTGCCTGCCGAATATTGATTGGGTTTGATATTATATTGTCATTACAAATATTACCAGAGTAATTTGCATTAACAGATAGTCTTATTTGAAAGGTACCGCTTAATCCAGCTATACTTGGTTGCCAATTAACTGAATTATTCGTCTCAGCAATTGTTAAGAAAGGAACTCCGCTTATGTCCCATAACTCCCAATTGTAGGAAATAAGTCCACCAGAACTAGAAATAGTTCCTGTATTTGTAGTAGTTACCGTCGCGCTCAATGCTGTTCCAGGACATATGTTGGTATTGACAATAAGGGAAGAGGTAGGCGTAATCCTAACAATAACAGGCAGTTCATTTGATTTTATACAATAATCTTGATTTCGGCTTCTTGCTATCAATACCGTATTTGAACTTACCGAAAAACTAGACACATTTAAAGGAGTTGTAAAAAAAACATCCGAGGATTCATACCATTCTGTTATTAGTGAATTACAAGTAGAAAGATCCATACAACTATCATTCAAATTCAGTATATCTCCAAAGCATGAAGCCGCTGATGTTGCTAAAACACCATTTACAAGCAGC
>JBILRK010000090.1:0-6836 GCA_044372705.1 Saprospira sp.
CACAAAGCTAAAGTCTTTTTTTGCTATTAGCTTTCTGAAAATATTAACTTTGCAAAGTTAATTAACAGCACATGAAAGAAATTAAAAAAGGATTTGTCATTGCCCTTGCCTGGCCAGAAATGTACTGTAAACAGACAGCTGCCTGGTACGACGAGCTGACCCACTTTCTGAGAATAAGCAAATTTCGCTACTATAAGGTTGGTCATGCCGCAGTTACGCTAGTAGATCCCGAAGGAAACTGTCATTATTACGATTTTGGCCGTTATCATGCCCCATACAGCTACGGAAGAGTGCGCGGTGCAGTGTCTGATCATGATTTAAGAATCCATACCAAGGCCATTTTTTCGGAAGACGGCAAACAAATTCTAAACTTTAGAGAAATACTGGAAGAGCTGCAACAGAATCCTGCCTGTCATGGCGAGGGTAAACTACATGCTTCTTATTCGAGAATTGATTATACTGCAGCGCATAAAAAGGTCACAGAAATGCATACAAGGCATATTTATCCTTATGGACCTTTTATTTGGAACGGCACAAACTGTGCACGCTTTGTAAATACAATAGCAAGAGCAGGCAGGCTAAGCTTCAGAAAATGGTTTCATTTGAGATTTCTGAAACCTATTACTTCTACCACACTCACCAATGTGCATGGATTGAACAAAAAATTGGTAGTACCCTATATGCAGGAGAAAGCGATTTTTGTGCCCACGGCCCTTCCCGAAAAAGCAAGACTTTACGGCATTTTGCCCATGCCGCCTATTCCCGACAGTTTAAAAGATAAAAACATTCATTGGCTCAGCGGTGAAGGGGCAGGATCCTGGTTTCTGCCCGAATTCAGAGAAAAAACTGTATTTCTGCAAAGGTTCACTGCTGATGGCGAACTTGAAGGGCAAGCAGAACTAAAGCTAATGAGCGCTAAAATGCCTAGCGAAATTGATAAATTCAAGCTGACTTACCCATCAGCACTGCATCGTTTGAGCCTTGAAATTGATGGCGAAATTTTTGAATTTCATATCTAAAAACGCTTGCTTTTCACAATAATTTAATGTAAGTTTTCAGCAATTAGCTGCAATTTTCCAAACTGCCGCACTTTATTTTATAAATTTGCGCCGAATAATCATTATACCCTCCCAAAAATTATCTTATGTCCAAAAATCTTAGGCTCCCACTTTTTTGTTTACTGCTTAGCCTTATAGGTCAGGTTAATGCGCAAAACGTAGGTATAGGAACTGCTACACCAAATAGTTCTGCAAAATTACATATTGAATCTACCAATTCGGGTTTGCTCATTCCAAGAGTTTCTCTTGTGGCTGTAAATAATGGAACAAGTCCCGTAAATACTCCAGTTACTGGTGTTTTGGTTTATAATACCAATGCCGCAGTTACTGCTGGACAAGGTACAGGCTTTTATTTTTGGAATGGTACAATTTGGGAGAAACTAGCTACAGATGGCAGCGGCTGGAAAATTACTGGTAATTCAGGCACAATAGATGGCACCCACTTTATTGGTACTATCGATAATGCACCATTCAATATCAGAGTGAATAATCAGAGAGCTGGAAGGATTGAAAATAATTCTACTAGCGCTAATACATTTTTTGGTTTTCAATCCGGTAACTCAAACACAGGATCAAGGAATATCGGAATTGGTTTTCAATCTTTACTAAATAATCTTGGCGCTGCTGATAATACATCTGTTGGGGCATCGGCAATGCTCAGTAATACCACTGGTTCCGGCAATACTGCAATGGGCAGTTCTGCATTATACACCAATACTGTTGGTTCCAATAATACCGCAATTGGTCAAGCTTCAATGTTTAGTAACACAAATCAGTCGAATAATACAGCTGTTGGTTATCATTCTATGAGAAATGCAGCTAATTCATATAGTAATGTAGCTATAGGCCATTTTTCGATGAGGGATGCGACAAGTGCCTCAGGTGTTTACCACAATGTTGCTGTTGGCACCAGTACGCTTCAAAATAATCAGGTTTGGGGAAATACTGCAGTAGGTTTTAGTTCTTTGCAATTGAATACAACAGGTCTCTACAATGCCGCTTATGGTTATCAATCTCTTTTGAATAACACAACAGGCTCATCAAATACTGCGATTGGATGGAATGCACAAAGGTCGAACACTACCGGCGAACGCAATACTGCACTTGGACAACAGTCATTACAATCAAATACCATTGGCAATAATAATACTGCTATTGGCGAAACTTCTTTATCTATTAATGTTAGCGGTTCAAACAATATTGCAGTTGGTAATTCTGCATTAAGGCTAAACACAGCATCTGATAATGTAGCAGTGGGTTCAAGCGCATTGGATGCAAACACGAGCGGCACTCCAAATTTAGCAATCGGTGTGGATGCTCTGGGCGCAAATGTTAGTGGCGCAAACAATATAGCTTTGGGACATAATGCATTATTGCTCAGTACAGGTTCAAATAATACCGCAATTGGTCCCCGTGCTATGGATGCTACTACAAGTGGTAATATCAATGTTGCAATAGGCGCCGATGCGCTGGGAGCAAATACTTCAGGCATTCAAAACGTAGCAATTGGGCATAATGCATTATCAACAGCAACTACCGTTTCCAATAATATAGCAATCGGAGCCCGAGCATTAGATGTCAGTACTGGCGGCATCAACATAGGGATTGGACCAGATGCACTAGGTGCCAATACTACTGCTATAAATAATATTGGTATTGGTTTCAATTCCTTGCTTGCAAATACTACCGGAGGTTCAAATGTTGCTGTGGGCAGAAATTCAGGAGATTTTAATACAACCGGATCCTCTCTGACCCTTTTGGGGAACAATGCTGATGTAACAGTAGATGGACTCGTAAATGCTTCTGCAATTGGTGCTAATGCTACAGTTGCTCAGTCAAATTCCTTGATTTTGGGTAACAATGCTGTCAATGTGGGAATTGGCATCAATGCTCCGGTTGAAAAACTGCATGTGGTTGGAACCCGTACTCTTGTACAAAATGGCTCAGATGCAATTCACAGTACTTACAATACCAACAGCGGTTTTAAATTCGAACTTATCGGTTCATATCCAGGCTTTGATAACCGTGCCATATATTTGGGCGGCTATAATGTGAATTCACCGGGTACCGGCGGGTACAGTGATGCAAATAAAATTTACTGCGGCGGTTCTTTCGGCTCACTTTCTATTTATGCAACAGGCTTTGTAAATGTAAGTTCAGGTAAATTGAAACAGAACATCAGCTCTATGAGCTATGGGTTAGCTGAAATTATGAAAATAAATCCTGTCCGCTATCAGTATACTTTTGACAAATCAGGTGTTTATCAATTGGGCTTTATTGCTGAAGAAATGGCAGATTTAGTTCCCGAATTGGTTGCTTTCCATGATGAGGAGAATAATGTAGTTTCCAAAGGAAAAGCAATGGGTATCGACTATTCAAAAATGTCAGCCGTGTTAGTAAAAGCAATTCAGGAACAACAAAGCCAAATCAAAAAACAGGAAGAAACTATCGAAGCGCAGAAAAAAGAATTGCAAGATTTGAAGAGTAGAATGGAACGTCTTGAGAAAATGATGGAGAAAAAGTAATCAACAAGGAAATTCTATAAAGGAGCCAATCAAAAAAATTTGATTGGCTCCTTCTCTTTAGATAACAAATAATAATCCTCATTCCTTTAACAACTTCCCTAAATATTTCCAGCGCCAGTCTTCATCGGCATTTACTCTGTCCATAGTGCTGTTCATAATACCATAGCTGCCCTTATCTAAGAGGTCTTCCTCCAATGTCCACCAGCAGAAACCAATCTTCTTTTTTTGGATAAAATCTGTGAGGTCTCTCAGCCAGGGTTCCACATTATTGGAAGTACCGCTGCAGCCAAATTCACCAAGGATGACCGGAGCGCAGTTTTTAAAATCTTTGTTGACCACAAAACCCCAGTATTTTTCATAATGCTGCATACGGCTCAGGCTGTCGAGATTTTCGTAGCGAATATGTTTTTTTGGCCTGGCCAGATTAGCCCTGCTCCAACTGAAACTATAATTATGCACCTCATACACCAATTTATTAGGCTGTTTTAAGACAACAGGTCTTTTTATAACAGGCAAGAGATGTGGAAATTTAAGTTTAGTAAAAAATCGGGTTTGCGCATTGATACCCTCCACTACGATAAGCAGATTGGGGTTCACGCTATGAATTTCATTGCCGGCCTTGGTTGCAGCTTTATGCCAGTCTTTCTTGTTTCCTCTACCCCAGTTTGGATTTTGGGGCAAAGGAATAATCCTTCCACGTTGCGGTCTGACTTCGTTTCGAAGGTCGGCAGCCATGACGTAGGGATTGTCTTTGTACCTTTGGGCCAGCATTTTCCAGTCGGCAATCCATTGCTTGGGCGTTTGAGACCAATGTTTGTTTTTGCCAAACCAAAGTCCGTTCATGTCGTAGTTGCAGCACCAATGTGTAGTGGTGGAATGATTGTTGAGCATAACATATATTCCCTCGCTGCTCAGCACTTCTACAACCGAATCCATCACTTCCAAAGGCGTTTTTCCAATTAGCCCTGTATTTGGTCCAACCCAGTCGGCCAAAGCCTTTGTGTTATCGTGCAGCATCTGATTGGAAAAAGGAAGTCTAACAGTATTGAAGCCTGCCGCTTTGATGGCAGTAGCAATTGTTTCAATTTTCTGCACCTGAATCCCAAAGGGCATGGCATGCGTATCGCTGCCTTTATGGTCTTTACTGTAGGGATATTGACTGCCATTTGCGCCCCACCAGTTAACAGCTTTCATATTAAATATTCGATTGCTGGCATCTTTTATCTCTCCCCCTTCGGTATGAAAAGGGGCCTGTGCATGCAAGCTAATGGCAGCCAGAAAAAATATTACAAGTAATCTCATTGGATTCAATAACAAAAAGTACTGTTCAATAATTGGTATAAAAAAGTCTTCATAGCTAAGGTATGAATAATTTCGATTTTACTATTATTTGATGCTTTGTCTTTTTGTGACAATTATCACCCAATAATGTTGAATTCATTTATATATTTGTCCATATATAAAGTATAAAACCATGAGAAATATATTTTTACCAATTTGCCTTTTGTGCGCTATTATAGCATCTGCTCAAAATCCTTTAAGAATACCAACACCCCTTTATGGCAATCAATTCAATTTGAATCTGGTGATGGGATTTACTCCTTACTTTGGACAGCAAACTATGACCATGGGTGCAAATGGAAATATCATGGGGCCGACGCTTTTTTTAGATCAGGGCGATTCTGTAAATATAAATGTTACGAATAGTCTAGGACACGAGAGTACCTTACACTGGCATGGACTTCATGTTTCTCCCGAAAATGATGGGGGGCCTCATTCAGTAATACAGGATGGCGCAACCTGGGGCACAAGATTTAAAGTAATGGATTGGGCTTCGACCTACTGGTATCATCCGCACCTGCACATGCATACCGACGAGCAGGTAACCAAGGGCATTGCCGGATTTATTATCGTTCGCGATTCCCTGGAGGCATCACTCAATCTGCCGAGAACCTATGGGGTTGACGATTTCCCCTTGGCAATACAAAGCCGTGCCTTCGATGCAGCAAATCAATTCATAGTTGGCTCAGCTGCCGATAGTTTTATTTTGGTGAATGGCACTATGAATCCCTATGTCGAGCTTCCTGCACAGGTAGTGCGCCTACGTTTACTTAATGGATCTTCCGAAAGAGCGTATAATTTTGGATTTTCGGACAATAGAAATTTTAATATTATCGGCTCTGATGGTGGTTTACTTTCAGCTCCCGTCAGTACGAATCGTTTAAAACTTAGCCCCGGCGAAAGGGCAGAAATTCTGGTTGATTTACAAGGTAATACAGGGCAATCAATTTATCTAATGAGTTATGCCTCCGAATTTCTAAATGGCATTTATGGGGCGGCGCAACCCGGCATGGGCGCAGGCCAAACTATTCCAGGATATAGCAGCAATCCCTTGAACGGCAGAAATTTCAATATTATCGAAATCAGAACAGTTGCAGCTACTACTAATCCTGTAACCTCTATTCCCACTACGCTTGTAAATCATAACCCTTGGACAGAAGGCTCTGAAAATATTACTCGAACACTTAGTTTTCGTTCTACAGTTATGGGACCGACAGCTATTAATGGTCCATTTACCATCAACAATCAGAGCTTCGATATGGATGTAATCAACTATACAATACCATTGGAAAATATTGAAATTTGGACCTTGACTAACAGTTCACCCATTGCACATCCCTTCCATATTCACGATGTACAGTTTTATATACTCGATATCAATGGTGTGGCTCCGCAGGGCTACGATGCCGGAAGGAAGGATGTGATTAATGTGTTGCCTATGCAAACAGTCAGATTTATAACAAAATTTGAAGATTTCTACAGCGATACCATGCCCTACATGTATCATTGCCATATGCTTACACACGAAGATGACGGTATGATGGGACAGTTTTTGGTTGTTAATCCAAGTAGTGGCAATAATTATGAAAAGGAGCCGAATCTAAAAGTTAATTTATTTCCAAATCCTTTTTCCCGCAGCGCAAACTTTCAGATTGAGCTAGAAGCAAATCAAAACTTAAGCATTGAGATTTATAATCAGTTGGGTATAAAAGTAAAAAGTCTTCAGAATATTACCGAAGACAATATTACCTTGGAAAGAGGCGAACTAAATGCCGGGAATCATTTCTACCTGATTAGAACTAAGGAAAAACTGATACAAAGTGGTATCTTTTCAATTATCGATTAGCATCAATTTTTATACTGAGCTATATTTTCTTTCAATCTATTTTTAAGTTCTTCAACCAAAAAACCA
>JBILRK010000091.1:0-6824 GCA_044372705.1 Saprospira sp.
TGTTTTTATCTTGTGGGCTCAATTTGAAATTCATTCGAACTACTATAAATTTTATTCTTATGAGCAATCATCAAAAAATTTGGGGAACTGAGCGTTTTCTATTAGGATTGGCCCTATTTATTATCTTATTCCTTTTGCTCTGGTCCTATGTTTATGCGCTAAATGATGAATTCCTTCCAATAGTGAAATAATTCTTCTGAGCTCAAGCAACAAAGATTTTTCCGAAATACAAAGCGGACATAGCTGTTTTACAGTAATGTTCCGCTTTTTTCTATAATACTAAGTTCAAGTTGGATGTTAGATGAAATAGCCCCCATAAAAATTTTCTTGGTGTCGGAGCCCAACCCACTGCTCAACGAAATTCAGGAAAAATTTAAAAAGGCTGTATTTTACATGCTTACCGACTTCTATTCGGCGCTGGCTCATGCGCATTTGGAAGCTGATTTTGTGTTTGTTTTTGGTATGCCAGAACTAAAAGGCATCACTTTTTCCGATTTTGTGGAAAAACTAAGGGAAATAAGTCCTTCTTCACGAATTATTTACGCTGCAGAAAATCCTGGATATCAGGACGCTGTACAATTCATGAAAATTGGAATCGGCGATTACATTGCTGCCAACAACTTTAATAGCACCTATTTGAGCCAACTCTTAGAATCTTATTCAGGAGAAAAATGGAATCCGGAAGAACGTGTCAAAAAGGGAATCAGCGATAAGTTCCGCGATTTTGGTTTTTTAGGGACGGGAAGACGTATGCGCAAGCTTTACAGGCTATTGGAAGATGTTTCAAAATCAGAGATTAATCTGCTCATTGAAGGTGAAAGCGGAACTGAATTGTACGAAGCTGCAGCTGCCGTTCATAGCATGTCGAAACGAAAAGAAGGCCCTTTTTTGCGCTTCGACGTTTTGGCATATCCTCACGATTTTGTTGAATATGAGCTTTTTGGAAGAGAAAAAGACAGTAATGCCGGCATTCAGAAAAGAAAAATTGGTGCAATAGAAAGTGCAAGTGGAGGCAGTCTCTGTATCGAAAATATTGATTCATTGCCAATGTCTATTCAGAGTAAACTTTTAAGGGCCATCCGAGAAAAGAAATACCTGAAGCCCGGAGGGCCAAATATTGTTTTTTGGAATGCACGTTTGATTTGTATCTCATGGAAAAATCTCGAAAAAGCCATTAAGTTTAAACAACTGCGCGAAGATTTATTTTATCAGCTTGCGGGCTTTAGTGTTCATATTCCGGCATTGAGAGACAGGGGACAGGATATTATTTCCTTGGCCAATAATATTTTAAGGACCTTTGTGCGTATAAATCGACTGCAATCAATGACTATTTCTACGGGTGCAAGAGATCTATTATTACAGCACAATTTTCCTGGAAATGTTGTAGAATTAAAATCAATAGTCGAAACTGCTGCCCTGCTGTCGAAAGGTGAAGAAATTAAGAAAGAGGAGCTTGTATTTCGTGAAAAACCCATTATCAATCTGATTAGCGACGGAGAACAAAGTCTGGAAAAATACAATGAGTATATTATCAACAGCTATCTCGATAAGTATGACAACGACGTCCTGCTTGTTGCCGATAAGCTTGGAATTGGAAAATCGACGATATACCGAATGTTGGCGTCACAAAGAAAAAACCACAAATAAATTTTGAGAAAATGACTAAGATAAAATTAGAATATCTGAATAAAATTAGTGGCGGAGATATGGATTTTATCTCAGAAATGCTAAAAACATATATTGAAGAAACTGACAAAGAACTTGTGTTTCTGAAAGAGGCTTTCAAACAGAAAAACAGGGAAAGGGTCTATTTTTGGGCACATAAACTTAAAACCTCTTTTCACATGCTTGGAATGGAGGAGCTTACAGCGAAGACTGCTCAGTTGGAGCTAAAATCAAAGTCGGAAGAAGACAATATGGATGTAACCGACGAATCATTTCTTTTCATTGTTGAAAATGCAGAAAACAGCATCATACAAGCACAAAAGCTGATTGAAGATTTGTAGACGAACTATGGTTTGAAGTTTTGCATTAGTTCTACCAAGAACTTAACAGATTCCAAATCCAAGGCATTGTACATCGAAGCTCGGAAACCACCTACAGATCGGTGACCAGCAATTCCATCAACGCCATTTGCCTTACAATAGGCTGTAAAAGCAGCTTCGTGCTCGGGACTGTCAGCCAGGAAGGTGGCATTCATCCATGAACGGTCTTCAACAGCAGTGGTTCCTTCGAAATATGGGTTACGGTCGATTTCGGCATAGAGCAAGGCTGCCTTTTCGCTGTTGCGACGTTCCATAGCACTTAGTCCGCCCATCGCTTTGATCCAACGTAGTGTGAGCATGGTAACATATATTGGATAAACCGGCGGCGTATTATACATCGATTCATTTTTGACATGTACCCTATAATCGAGCATAGTTGGAATTTTACGGGTTACAGTTCCCAAAATTGATTTCTTGACTATGACAATTGTCACCCCTGCAGGTCCCAGATTTTTCTGTGCACCAGCATAGATAAGGTCGAATTTGTTTCCGTCTACGGGACGGCAAAATATATCTGATGACATATCGGCCACCAAGAGGCATCCTTCGGGAACTGCCGGAACTTGATGGAACTGTGTACCATAAACAGTATTATTGCTGGTATAGTGTAAATATTTTGTTCCGGGTTTTACTTTACAATCCTTTGGAATAAAAGTGTAGTTTGAATCTTTAGAGGAAGCAACGACATCGACAATTCCATAATCAACGGCCTGCTCAATTGCTTTATCTGCCCAAACACCTGTATTCAGATAGGCAGCAGTTTCATTTTCATTCAAAAGGTTCATTGGCACCATAAAAAATTGTGTGCTTGCCCCTCCTGTTAGAAACAGTACTTTATAATCCTCTCCTACTCCAAGAAATTCTTTAATCAGCGCTTCGGCCTCGTCCACCACGGCGATAATATCCTTACCGCGATGTGATACCTCTAGAATAGAAAGTCCGCGATTGTTAAAATTGAGAATTGCTTGTGCAGCTTCTTCCAAAACTGATTTTGGCAAAATTGCTGGTCCGGCCGAGAAGTTATGTATTTTCATGAACTTTAGTTTTTTGTATGCAGTAGCAAGTATCAGGAACAAAGTACAATTTCTGTTTGCATGGATAAAGGTAGGATTTTTTAAGAAAGTGGCAAAATCTTCTGTTCAGTTTAGTTTTGATTCTAATTAGTAGGTTTTTCATATTGCACTTTCGAAACAGCATTTTTTTGATTATTTTGTACAATAGAAACAGCAATTTTAATGGTAAATTGTACAATATTAACAGCATTTTACTATCTTTGCATGTCAAAACAACAATTATGAAAGAAATTATAAGTGAAAATTCGCAACGTTTGATTCAACGTCAAAAAACTGAATTTAAACGATTTTTATTTGATAAAATTGATTGGGACAACCGCCTTATCGGAATTAGAGGTGCAAGAGGGACAGGTAAAACTACCTTGATGCTTCAATGGCTAAAATCCCAAAAGATGGCTTCTCACGAAATAATCTATCTTTCATTGGATGATCTTTTTTTTCTATCTAATGATTTGATAGAAACCATAGATTTATTTTACAAAGAAGGAGGCAAGATATTGGTTCTTGACGAAGTGCATAAATATCCTAACTGGGCAAGAGCCTTAAAGAACATTTATGACTTCTATCCTGATTTGAAAATTATTTTTTCAGGTTCTTCTATCATTGAAATTTCAACTCATGGTGCTGATTTGGGCAGAAGAGCTATTCTTTATGATTTGCCTGGATTGTCTTATCGTGAATATCTGGAAATGAAAAAAATTGGCACTTTCGATGCACTTACATTAAATGAAATTCTTGAAAACATAAATTTATCGTCGGATTTACTCGAAAAGGGGTTTAAACCTCTTGAATATTTTCAGCAATACCTAAGATATGGTTATTATCCTTTCGGCATTGAACATGAAACAGATCTTTATATAAGAATCAATCAGTTGCTCAGGACAATTGTAGAAAATGATATGGCTTCTATTCCAAATTTTGATATTAGAAATGCATCAAAAATTTTACAGTTGATTTCAATTATTTCCAAACAAGTACCTTTTAAACCCAATATATCATCTCTTGCCGAAAAGTCGGGAATGCATAGAAATACAATACAGTCCTATCTCCAATATTTGGAGCAATCAAAAATCCTTCATTTGCTTTACCCATCGGGAATTAGTACTTCTATTATTCAAAAGCCTGAAAAGATTTATCTTGACAATAGCGTACTGCTGAATGCCATAGGCGGAGATAGTGTAAATAGCGGAACATTGAGAGAAACTTTCTTTCTTTCTCAGTTAAAGGCATTTCACAAAGTAAGCTATCCAAAAACAGGTGATTTTCTGGTTGATGACCTATTTCTCTTCGAAATTGGTGGCGCAGGAAAAGGATTTAAACAAGTGGAAAATTTCGACAGAAAAAATAGCTTTGTTGTTGCCGATAAGCTGGAATATAATGCCGGTAAAAAAATTCCACTCTGGCTTTTTGGCTTTTTGTACTAATTGTCAATGCATAAAAACTGCCAGAGCACTTATTTTAGCTAAACGGAACCTGGGATTTATTTGCAGTTTTGGCTTTCACTTCGTGTAACCTTAGAGTTCATAACGAAATCCTATGACGGTTTTGTGCTAAAATATTGTAGTGGAAAAAATAAAGGCTTGTTCAAAAAATGCTTACTCAAGGGTTTTTCCTTCTTTCTTCAATTCTTTTTTCACGCCTTCTCTTATATCATCCATACACACAATCTGGCTTCCTCTCTCCAATGCAGAAAGAGAGCAGTACCTGAGTACATTTATGATAGCCCCTCCGGTAATTTTATAATCATTTGCCAAAACTTTAAAATCAACATCGGCATCCAATTTTACATGCCCTTCAAAAGTATTTCTCCAAAGTCTTAGTCTCTGCTCATAATTTGGTGCCGGAAAGAAAACAATGGATTGGAAACGGCGGCTGAATGCAGTATCCATGTTTGCTTTTAGGTTAGTTGCCAGAATAACAACTCCAGAAAAATCTTCGACCCTTTGCAAAAGATAAGCCACTTCCTGATTGGCGTGACGGTCTTTGCTATCTGAGGTGGCAGTCCTTTTTCCAAAAAGTGCATCGGCCTCATCAAAAAATAAAATCCAATTTTTATTCTCGGCCTGATCGAAGATGTTAGCCATATTTTTTTCAGTTTCCCCTATATATTTTGAAACTACCTGCGATAAATCTACTCTGTAAACATCCAGGTTCAGGGTTTTACCTAAGAGACAGGCAGTTAATGTTTTTCCGGTACCCGGGGGACCATAAAAAAGAGAGCGATAGCCTCGTTTAAGCATTCGGCTCAGACCCCAATCATTCATGATAGTGTCCTGATGTTTTATCCAGGCTGCAATTTCTGAAATTTCTCCCAACACCTGTGGGTCGAGTACCAAATCCGCCCAATCGAGTCGGGTACTGAGCAGCTTTGCCGGAAAATTAGTACTAAAATCGGGTTTAAAAGCTCTGCCCGTACTGAGCATACTCAAATATTCCTCACTGATTTCCAGGCCACTGCTCAAAAGCGGTTCATTGCCATGATGCAGATCTAGCTTAAGTATATTGTGTTTAGCAAAAAAGTGTTCTGGGCGAAATAGCTCTACCAACTTGATGCGTTCTGATATATCATTTCCAGCAAGAATAAGGGCTGCAGTCTCGCCGGTTGGCAAAAAACCACTGTGATATTTTCCTTTAAGCCCTCCAAACTCGGTGTAAATACGATCATAGGCTTCGTTCTTTGTAAAAAAGATGTCGAGTAACTGAGGGCGAATATGTGGCACTAAACTGAGAATGAGCATAATTCTCTCCTGATAAGACATCTGAAAATGTCGTACAATCCTTGCATAAACAGAGGCATCATCTTTGAGATCGGGGGCATCCAATTCAAATATTGAGCTATGTTCACAATCCATTTTGAAATGCAACTTGAAACGGGTATCAATGACCTTTGCGAGCCAAAAAAGTTCTTGTTCAAGGGTCTCTGCGTTTTTTACAATTCTGCTTTGTTGCATCCAATAAAGATTTTTAAAAGGTTATCATGGAAAATTTTCATTCACAAGCTAAGATAAGGTCTTATTTTCCAATAAGTTCCTTCGGCATCGTTGAACTCGTGCAGGGTTCTAAGCATTTCCACCGACTTGTAAGGCCCGTTTTTATCTCTATATTTAACAATTGCAGCGGCATGTCTCCAACGCAAATATGGGTGAGATTTTAGCTCTTCGACCGAAATGCTATTGATATTTATTTTTTTAACTTCCGTGCTTTTTAATTTCAGGAAAGGAGTAATTACTGTAATAATTGAATCTGAAAGACCATAAATATCTTCCATTTGTGCCAAGTTATGGAAGCCACCCAAACTATTGCGGTACTTCACGATTCTTTCGGCAAAAGATGGTCCTATTCCAGGTAGTTTATCGAGTTCTTCAGCCGTTGCCCGGTTGATGTCAAGGATTGGGATTTCCGCTTTTGATTTCTGAAATGATTTTTTTTCAAAACTTGATTTCTTTTCTATTGAATCAGGCAATTGGATATAATCTTTCAGTAGTTCAAAATCCTCAGGTTTTAAATTGTAAATCTTTGAAAAATCTGATTTGGTTTTGAAAACGGCACCTTTTTCTCTATAATTTATTATACCTTTTATCAGCTTTTCAGAAAGCCCTAGTTCAAGCAAAGTCTCTTTATCGGCTGTATTAGGATTGAAAGGAAAAGGATTTAAGCTTTGCGCTTCCGTTGATTTATTTTCAGATTTGGCATAATATTTTTTTTG
>JBILRK010000553.1:0-6823 GCA_044372705.1 Saprospira sp.
AAGTGTAATTTCCTGTACCATATTCTACGTCAATACCTGCGCAGCCATTATTTCCACCAAAGCATGATGTATTCACTATATTTGCAGACAAGCCAAGGGCTTTGCTAGGTTGTGTGATTGTTATTACACTTGTTGCTGAACAGCCCGAGACGTCAGAAACCGTTACTCTATAGGTGCCAGCTGCTAAAGAAGTAAGGTCTTGTGATGTTGCACCATTGCTCCAAGTATAAGAATACGGAGCAGTTCCATTTGCAGGAGTCAGGTCAATTGAACCTGTTGATTGTCCGAAACATAATACATTCTGTCTTATGTTTGTAGTACTAAGGATACAATTAAGTGTAGAACAGGTAATTGTAGTTGGTGTTCCTGCTGCGCAAGCATTTCCTGCGCCAGTATTACCTCTCACTAAGATGGTGACTGTTGTACCAGGAGCAAGACCGCTAAGTGTTGTAGTCAAAGCAGTTCCTACATTGTTCCAGGTTACACCACCATTAATACTGTACTGATAGAAGCCAGGATTAGTTAAACCAAGCGATGACCAATTTATTGTAATACTGTTTAAAGTTGAACTACCACAAGATGCAATTGGGGCAGCAAGTGTACCTGTAATATTAACCTGAATGCTATCTGTGAACACACAAGCACCGTTTTGAATACTCACTACATAAGTTGTAGGTGCGTTTGGCGTAGCAATCGGATTTGAAATTGTACTGTTATTAAGTGTTGTAGATGGTGTCCAATTGTAGGTAATAGGCTGGAAAACGGTATTCGTAATTACATTTGGTGTAATTCGAAGCGCTTGATTCTGGACAAAAGAGTTTGTAATTGAATTGATTCCAGTACCCAAGATTGCAGTCCCGTTAGCATTTTCTAATCCAATTGTCAGTGGCACAACTGAACCAAAAAAGAAATCAATATCGTCTATTGCATAGGTAATATGCATCTCAATACGATTGCTGCCTTCAAACAAAATAGCTTGTACTGTACATAAATCACCTCCCGAAAAAGTAGGTACATTTGAATAAGTTACTACTAATTGTCTGTTAGGCGCAACTCCAACAGTTCTGTAACGAATGTTACCTCCTGATGATGGATCAAGGTCAGTCCAACAAAGTGCAATAAGGTTATTAGGTGCTGCTGGATTTGGAATTGTTTGATTGTACACATTGTTTGGTGCACCAGCTGTAAAAGTTATAAAGCCATTAGAACCTATATAAAACTGTGTATAGTTATTACAAAAGAACTGAAAAGAGAAACCTATCGGCAAAGCTCCAGATACCTGATCGTCACCTAATACAACTGCAGTTCCAGTGTTTGCCAAGGGGGCATGAGGAATCAATACTGATGTGTAAGTAGGAGCACAGGTAGTGGTTGTTTGGGCACCTATAGTGTCTGAAAGAATAGCACTAAGATTCAAAGGTTGACCCGCACAAACAGGATTTGGAGCAGCACTGATATTGATGTCAATGTCATAGCCAAATATTTCAATAGTATCTCTTTGAACACAACCACCGTAAGTGTAAACCAACTGGAATGATAAAGAATCACCCGCAGCAATAACCGGAGGCGTAAAAGTTGGATTGGCTGTATTTGCACCTGTAATGGTTGCAGCTGGACCACTGATTTGTGTCCATGCATAAGCACTTGAACCACTTGCTGTAGTTGGGAAAGTTGCTGCATTAGCCTGGTATGAACCACCCGAGCAAATTGTATCGCCTGGAGGTAGCTGTGGAATGCCAGGTACTACGACAGTAATTGGATAAGAATCGAAACAGTCGCTAGTGCCTGAATTTTGCACACCCAAATCAAAAGTAAAGACTCCAAATTGATTCTGACCAGGTGTTATCCGCACAATAAAATCCATACTATCTCTGAATGGTGCATTTGGATAAAAAGGACCAAAAATCTGGTATTCGTTTGCAGCGAAAGTACTTCCAATTGTAGTAAGTGAATTGAAAATAGCAAGTGA
The DNA here is from genome assembly GCA_044372705.1 of Saprospira sp. Lineage (GTDB taxonomy): Bacteria > Bacteroidota > Bacteroidia > Chitinophagales > Saprospiraceae > Saprospira. The sequence goes on from JBILRK010000553.1 coordinate 1,970, forward strand.
ATCGGCAATGTTATCTGCACCAATTCCTACATTAAAATAAAGGGTGTCGCTAGGACAAACTCTAAATTCTGCACTGCTATTTGTAGCTGAAGTTAAGGTACCTGTTCCGTTTGCTAATGGCGCTATGGTAAAATTTGCATTCAATTGGCAAGGACAACCAATTTGGCCTGTGCCAATATTTGGAGTACTGAAAACACTTGTGGCAACATTTGCATAGTTGGTGATAATCATTACATACACCTGTCCAACAACAGCATTTGGAATGTCAACAGTTTCGAAAGCCTGAGGGTCATAGCTACAGTCGATTACGTTTCCACCGGTACCGCCATTTCCAAGGGTATTACATGCAGCATCTGCAGCAAATAAATTAGGGAAAGGACCATAAACAATAAAGTCAATATCCACCACGTTGGTGTTTTGAATATCGAACTGAATTGTTCCGCTTTGGGTAATAGTAAGCGTAAAATAAGTAGGGTTTGGGGTTGTAAGTAAACAATTGTAATTTGGACCTGGAGCACCTTGTGGACCTGTGCCAGGACCTGTCCCAGTAAAGTTTATTGGATATGGTGTAATATCATTACACATTGGAGTTGCTGTCTGACAAGTTAATCCCTGTGCATTTGTAAATTGCACTGCACTAAGCAATACAAAAAATAAAAATAGAATTTTGTTGATATGTTTCATGGCGTCGGTCTTTAAAAGATTTACCGTAATTAGTTCGAAGATTTAGGCTTTTTTTCAGGCGCTTTGTATTCCTGAATCTGTTTTTCGATATGTAACAAAGAGGCTTTGTATTTATAAAGATATTGTTTGTTTTGCTCGTTTTGTTCCATTTTTCCATAACGTGCAATCTGAAATTTTAACTCTTCTCTTTGTGACAGCAACTGTTCCAGAGGGTTTGCCTTAACAGCCATTTTTTCGCTGTTTAGCTTATTCTCTTGAGTTTTTTCAGTTTTTTCAGGCAGCTGATAGCTATACTTTGGAGATACCTTTTCCTCCCAAGATAGATTTTTGGAATTGACAGTATTATTTACTGTTGTATTCTGGCTGTAAGCGTTAATTGAATAACTTAGACAGAGGCAGAATGCCGTAAAAGACAAAACAAAGTTTTTCATAGATTGAATTATTTTTAATAAACTTTTGCTAAAGTAGGATGTTTTAAAATATTAACCAAACAATAACATAAAAAAAAGCCACTCAAATTTGAATGGCTTTTTAAATTTATTATCGTAGCAAGGTAATCTGACCTCTTTTAACAGTGTCTCCGTTGCCGGTGGAAGATTCCCAACTGATGATATACATATACACATCTCTGGGTTGTTCTGTACCTTTGAATTTTCCATCCCAGGCCGCTACTTCGGCATTGTCATAAACAAGTTCGCCCCAGCGGTTATAAACTTTAAATTCTCTAATAAACTTTTTGTCTAAATTTATAACGCTGAAATTGTCATTTGTTCCATCGCCATTTGGCGAGAATGCAGTTGGAATTGAAGGATTGTTTGCACGAACTTCTACATTTAAAGTATCCGTAGTGATACATCCTTCTGAGGAAATGGCCGTGATGATAAACTGATAAATTCCATCATCATCGGGTTCAACTTCGGTATTAATATTGGTTGGTGTTGTGAAGTTAGCATTGCTTGGTCCATTAGATGTCCAGGTATAAGTTACACCCTGAGTTGTCTGATCAATTCCACCTGTTATTGATGTTAAATCTCCCCATGTGATAAGTGTATCTCTAGCATTTGAAGGTAAGACAGAGGCATTTAAAGTTGGCTGGAATGCCGAATTTATAGTTGAACTCGCAGATGTGCTGCAACCATTTGAATCGCTAACTGTGACACTGTATGAACCAGCACTGATAGCTATTAAATCCTGAGTGGTTGTGCCATTCGACCAGTTATAAGTAAGCGGTAATGTGCCGCCGTTTGGAGTTACATCGACTGAACCAGAATTTGGCTGACCACAACCTTCGTCAACGCTGTTGAGTGTAATACTTATATCACTGCTACCGTTAACACTGAAACTTTGCGAAAGCAGACAGCCATTTGCATCAGTAATTGATAAGCTATAGTTGCCAATAGCCAAATTATTTAAATCTTCACTTGTCGCACCATTTGACCAGCTGTATATATAAGGTGTAACTCCGCCATTTGTTGACAAAGTTATAGTACCATTTGCCACTCCACAGTTTGCAGCAGTAGTCGTTACATTACTAAGGCTTAAAGCAGTTGGTTGACTAAGGCTAATTGGGCCTAAAATCCTGTTACAGCCATTGGCATCTGTAACTGTTAAACTGTATGTACCAGCAATAATGTTATTGAGGTCCTCTGTTGTTGCGCCATTGCTCCAGATGAAATTATATACCGGAGTTCCACCTGAAACAGTTACTGGAATAGTTCCATTATTGCCATTGTTACAGCTAATGTTTGTAGAAGTATTTGTGATAGTTATGGAACTTGGTTCAGAAACACTGATACCCGTTTGTACAGCAGTACAGCCAATATTATCGGTCACTGTAACGGAGAATGTACCAGTACTAAGGTTATTCAAATCCTGAGTAGTAGCACCATTGCTCCAAAGATAAGTGTAATTTGGAACGCCACCGTTAATATTTAAATCAATTGAACCATTCGAAGCTCCATTGCAGCTTACATTGTTAATAGCTGTTACAGAAGTGGAAGGTGTTCCGATAGCATTTACAGTGTTAGGGCCATTTGTGATGGTACATCCGTTGATGTCAGTAATAGTAACAGTATAAGATCCGGCGCTAACCCCATTTAAATCCTGAGTAGTAGCACCATTAGACCATACAAAACTTAGTACTCCAGTTCCCCCGCTTGCATTGATATCAACTGTGCCTCCTGCCGAACAAGTGGCATCGGTAACGGTAAGGGTATTGGTATTAAGTGCAGTAGGTTCTGTTATAGTAGCCGATGAAGTTGTTGTGCAATTATTAGCATCTGTAACAGTAACAGTGTAAACGCCGGCAGCTAGTCCTGTGCGGTCTTCGCTTGTGATACCTCCGCCCCAATTGTAATTAAGTAAACCTGTTCCTCCGCCTGCAGTAATGTTAATAGAACCAGTAGCTGAACTATTACAGCTTGCATTTGAAACAGTATTAGAGGCCGTGAGCAGACTTGGTTCTGTGATAGTATAGGTATTGATATTTGTACAGGCATTGGCATCTGTAACTGTAACTGTGTAAACTCCGGCAGCCAATCCAGTACGATCTTCACTTATGATGCCGCTTCCCCAGTTATAAGAAAGAACACCTGTGCCACCATTTGCTGTAATATCAATAGCGCCATTGGATTGTCCGTTGCAGACTGCATTTTGGGAACTATTTGTAACAGAAATGGCTGTGGGTTGCGTGATAGTTGCTGAGTTGGTAGAAGTACAGCTGTTTGCATCCGTCACAGTAACAGTATAAACACCTGGAGCCAAATTATTTCTGTCTTCAGAAGTTATACCGCCGCCCCAGTTGTAAGCCAAAACGCCTGTTCCACCCGAGGCAGTGATATCTATTGAACCATTGTTTTGATTATTACAGGTTACATTAGCAGTTGAATTGCTAACTGTAATTGCCGTTGGTTCAGTAATAGTAGCCGATGAAGTCGTTGTGCAATTATTAGCATCTGTAACGGTAACTGTGTAAACTCCAGCAGCTAATCCTGTGCGGTCTTCGCTTGTTATACCTCCGCCCCAATTGTAAGAAAGAACGCCTGTTCCTCCGCCTGCTGTAAGGTTAATAGAGCCATTGGCCGAACTATTACAGCTTGCATTTGAAACAGTATTTGAGGCAGTGAGCAGACTTGGTTCTGTGATAGTATAGGTATTGATATTTGTACAGGCATTGGCATCTGTAACAGTTAGGGTGTAAACTCCGGCAGCCAATCCAGTACGATCTTCACTTGTGATGCCGCTTCCCCAGTTAAAAGAAAGAACACCAGTGCCGCCGGCTGCTGTAATGTCTATAGCGCCATTGGATTGTCCGTTGCAAAGTGCATTTAGTGAACTATTCGTAACTGATATTCCCGAAGGTTCTGTTATTGTTGCGGAATTTGTGGATGTACAGCTGTTTGCATCCGTCACAGTAACAGTATAAACACCGGGAGCCAGATTGTTTCTGTCTTCAGAAGTTATACCACCGCCCCAGTTGTAGCCCAAAACTCCAGTACCTCCAGAGGCAGTTACGTTAATTGAGCCGTTATTTTGACTGTTACAGCTTGCGTTTACCGAACTATTGCTGACAGTTATTGCAGTAGGTTGGGTAATCGTAACAGAAGCAGTTGCGGTACAAAGATTTGCGTCAGAAACGGTGACAATATAAGCGCCCGCAGCCAAGCCTGTATTTGAAGCTGTGCCAGGGCCATTACTCCAGTTATAAGTGTAAGCACCTGTACCACCACTTACACCAATATTCGCTGAACCAGTAGATGCAGCGTTACATAAAACATTTACCGATGCTGGTGTCAATGACAAAGCAGTTGGCTGATTTACAGCTACAGATGTAACAGAAGCACAATTATTGGCATCTGTAATTGTTACATTATATGTGTTGGCGTTAAGTCCCGATATATCTTCAGTAGTGCTACCATTACTCCAAATAAAGCTTATTGGACTAGCACCACCCGTGACAGTTAAATTCACTGAGCCATTATTTAAATAACTACAGGTTGTATTATTTGAGCTTACAGATGAACTAAAAGAAACAGGCTGACTGACATTTGCCGAAGCAGTAGCCGTACAACCTCCGTTATCAGTAATTGTAACACTGTACGCACCTGCTGCAAGATTATTAATATTTTGCGATGTTGCTCCATTGCTCCATAAGAAGCTGAATGGTGCGGT
>JBILRK010000092.1:0-6814 GCA_044372705.1 Saprospira sp.
TCGATTTTAGAAAGCTATTTACTATGGATTCTAATTAGTATTGACAATGCTTTAAAAACAGAAAAGCCACCCTTGCGGGCAGCTATTCCATTCCTAACAAATTAACTCAAAAAACTATATTTTATATACTTGTGATTGTTTACTTTTGTTATAAATAATTATTTATCAATCTCTTGTTTTACTAATCCTTAGGCTCAATTAATCTTTTACATTGATGAGCATACTAGATACTAAGCCTGCCCCGCAACTGTTTTCGGCATAGACTTCGATATTTCCTCCTCTAAAATTTTTTCCAAATTTAATTTTAACATTTGAGGAACCCTGTCCTTTTGTAATAGATGCTGATTCTGGAGTTTTCCAAGTAAACTTGACATCATCTATATTTGTCACTGCAAATTCATAGGTTTTATCTTTATCGCAATTTTTCTCATAAATGACAAATTCAGGTTCTTGAGGCAATATATCTACATAGATGGAAGAAGATGAAGTTTCTCCGCAATACGTTTTACCTGTAACGCTTAGAACGCCTCCGCTAAAAGTTTCATCAATTTCAACATATATTTCATTTGAACCTTTATTGGTGAGCATAGACATACCTGCAGGTAAAATCCAATTATACTCAATTACTCCCGGTTCTGCTTCAATTTTATATTTAATAAAGTCATTCATGTTAACTCCGCAGAGCAATTTGGCGCCTTCTAATTTGTTTGAAAGATTGTTCAAACAATCTACAATAGGATTATTGTCTGTACTTGCGCTTAAGGTGTTTATTTTTGAATTTTGCGAAAATGCTGCTGATCCAATAGTTGTTAAAAAGAGTGAGAAAAATAGTTGCTTTTTCATGATAGTGAGTTTTTTGTGTTAGGATTAAAAAGTGATGTTATTTTCTGATTGAAATATTTGATTTTGCTGCGATAGTATTGATGTTGCCATTGTTGTCCTGAGCAGTGATGTTGTAGAAATAAACTCCAGCTGCAAGTGGATTGCCAGATTCGTCGGCAGCATTCCAGGTTTCAGTATTGAAAGTGCCCTGACCGTTGTTATCTGTTGATAGGATTGTTTTTACCAATTGCCCTTTGATGTCGAAGATATTGATTTGGATGCTTTCGGTATTGCTGTAGTTGTTGCCAAGGCTCAGGTGGAATCTTGTTGAACCAATTACAGGATTTGGATAGTTATAAACATTGCTGTGTCCCAATTCTGCCATCTCTGTAGAAGCAACTGTTCTGTCATTGTTTGTTCTGTCAGTTTCGTTTAGTTGTGATTGCTGATTTTCAGTGCCGTCATTCAACATTACAGTATTGTTATCATCGCTGAGCATTGAAGGTCCAACTGCAATTGTTAAGCTTTCGCTGGCGCCAACTGCGCAGGCATTTTCAGCATACACTTCAACATCGCCGCCTGTAAAGCTCTGGCTGAATTTGATTTTTACATTAGCTGTACCCTGACCAGCAAGGATTACAGCTCCATAAGGTGCAGTCCAAACATAGTTTACACCATTTATTTGCTCAACTGCATATTCGTATGTTGCATCGGCCTGAACAGTCTGTTCGTAAGTGTCGAATTTTGGTGCAGGTGGCACTACATCAACATAAATTGTTTTAGCTGTGGTAGTTCCGCAAGCAGTTTGTCCGCTTACTGTTATATAACCATTTGTGAAGCTGAAATCGATTTCAACAAAAATTCTGTTGCTTCCCTGTCCGCTGCGGATAGTCATACCCTGTGGCAATGTCCAGTTGTATTGGCTAACACCTGGTTCCAAAGCAATTTTGTATTTTGAAAAATCAAATGCACTGGCTGCATCACAAAGCAAAGTTTCACCTGCTATGTCAGCAGAAAGGCTGGCAGGACAGCTCAAGCTTGTGCTGTTTTGTGCGCGGGTTCCGATTTCTCTGTTTTGTGCAAAAGCTGCAAGGCTGATGAAAGAGAAAAGTGCTGAGAAGAAGATTGAATTTTTCATGATATTAAATTTTTATTTGTTTTCAGTTGATGTTGTTTTTCCAATTGTGTGATACAAAGGTAGGCCGCCTAAAAGCTGATTTTGATGAGCGCAAGCAGACTTGGGGCTGAGGGTGGTCAATTATAAAGATGACCTGCGTCATTATTTGATTTTTTATGCTGTTTTCCGCTTTTGTAATTATCTTTGCAGCGTGATTTATATAATCCAAAAAATAAAAACATAACTGATAAAGTGGGCACACCAAGAAGCGTTGCTTTTTACACATTAGGCTGTAAATTAAATTTTTCCGAAACTTCGAGCATTGGAAGACTTTTTGAAAATGCAGGTTACTCGGAAGTTGAATTTGATGAAGGAGCGGATATTTATGTGATTAACACCTGTTCGGTAACAGATTTTGCCGACAGAAAATGTCGTAAGATTGTCAGAAGCGCTCTTCGACATGCGCCACATGCCTATGTTGTGGTTATTGGCTGCTATGCACAATTGAAACCGCAGGAAATTGCCGATATCCCCGGAGTTGATTTAGTTTTAGGCGCTGCCGAGAAATTTAAAATTCTCGACTATGTCAATGAATTGACCAAAACTCCAGAAAAAGGAATGGTATATGCCGGCGATGTAAAAGAAGCAAATACCTTTGTAAATGCATTTTCATTTGGCGACAGAACCCGTTCTTTTCTAAAGGTTCAGGATGGTTGTGATTACAAATGTTCTTTCTGCACTATACCGCAGGCAAGAGGCAGCAGCCGAAGTGATACAGTAGAAAATATTCTAAAAAATGCTGTTGAAATTGCCGAAAGAGGTGTCAAAGAAATAGTACTTACTGGCGTAAATATTGGTGATTTTGGCAATGGGACTGAGGTCATTGAAGGTATAAAGCCCAAAAAAGAGGCTCTTTTTATTGACCTGATAAAAGAATTGGATTATACAGAAGGGATAGATCGCTTCCGCATATCCTCCATAGAGCCAAATCTACTTACTGAAGAAATAGTAGAGTTTGTTGCAGATTCTCAAAGATTTGTTCCCCACTTTCATATACCGCTACAATCGGGCAATAACAAACAGTTGCGCGAAATGCGCCGCAGGTACAAGCGGGAGTTGTATGCCGAGCGTGTAGAAATCATCCGTAAAAATATGCCACATGCCTGTATTGGAGTCGATGTCATAGTTGGATTTCCAGGAGAAACTGATGAAGATTTTTTGGAAACCTATCAATTTATCAATGACTTGGACGTTTCCTATCTGCATGTATTTACTTATTCCGAAAGAGCCAATACCGATGCGGCCGAAATGAAAGGCGTTGTACCTGTAAATATACGTCGCGACAGAAATGAAATGCTGAGAATTCTATCGGAGAAAAAACGTAGAAATTTCTATGCGCAACATGTAAACTCAGTCAGACCGGTACTTTTCGAGGCCAAAAACCAGGATGGCAAAATGTTTGGTTTTACCGATAATTATATAAAGGTCGCTGTTGATTTCGACCAAAATCTTATCAATAAAATAGCTGATGTCAGATTAGACAGTATAGATTATATTGAGGATGAAATTGTTGTTTTGTCAGTGTTGAAGTAGATTGTTAAAAGTTGCTGCTTTTAAGGTAGAAGGCTGAAATTAGAAGTAAGAAGACTTTTTAAGACTGAACTGTTAATGTTGAGTCAAAATGCATAAAACTATAGGATTAGATTTCTTGCATCCACTCATCAAATAATCCGCTCATTAAAATTTTATTTTCAAATTTTAAAATTGAACAGATGTTTCACAAAGAAGGATATTCCACCATATTGATAGGCACATTTTTACTTGCTTCATTATCAGCAGCTGTCTGGTTTTTTGTACCCGAATTAGAATGGTTAAAAATATCATTTACTGTAATTTGCCTTTTTTTCTGGATTATCATTCTTCAGTTTTTTAGAAATCCGGCACGTAATCTGCCAAAAATCGACAATAATACAGTCTATGCACCTGCCGACGGGAAAGTGGTTGTGATAGAAGAAAATCATGAGACGGAGATTTTGGGAGAAAAATACATACAGATTTCCATTTTTATGTCTCCGCTCAATGTTCATGTCAACAGACACCCCATATCGGGCAAAATAAGTTATTACCGTTATCATCCCGGGAAATTCCTTATGGCCTGGAATCCGAAATCTTCGACTGAAAATGAGCGAACAACTGTGTTGTATGAGCTCGAAAATGGAAAAAAAGTATTGCTGAGACAGGTGGCAGGCTTTTTAGCCAGAAGAATTATCTGTTATGCAAAAGAGGGTTTAGTAGCCAAACAGGGCGAGGAAATTGGATTTATACGCTTTGGTTCCCGCGTTGATGTTTATGTTCCATTGGACTCAGAAATTAAAACAAAAATTGGCGAAATCAGCGTAGGAAACAAAACAGTTTTAGCAATTTTGAAGTAAGTAAAATCATTAATATGTTAATGTTAAATTAATTACCGCAACAAAAGCCAAAATTAGCACCTAAATTCTGATATTTGCATTGTATTTGTTTCTTGTCATGAAAGGTTACAAGTACATTTTAAAAATGTTAACATTAAAAAAATTTTTAAACGTTTAAAATTCAACAGCTATGAAACAATTTATGATGTTTTTCGCTATGATGTTGTTTGCAGGTATGACATACGCGCAATGTTCAAATGCCGTCAAAACTGCTGAGACTACTAAGTCTTGCACAAAATCAACAACAGCTTCTTCTTGCTGCAAGTCAAAAACTGCCTCTGCTTCTACTACTGCAGATGCTCAGACTGTAAGCAATGACACTAAAAGCTGTAGCAAAACAGCCGCAACAACAACAGGTTCTTGCTGCAAATCTAAAACAGCTTCTGCTTCTGCTGAAGCTAAAACTGTAAGCAATGAGTCAGCTCCTAAAGCTTGCACTAAAACAGCTGCTTCTTGCGACAAATCAAAAGAGGCTTCTGCTTGCTGCAAATCTAAAGCTGCTTCTGCTTCTGCTGCTAAGGTTGCAGCTGTACCTGTAGCTGAGAAATAATTACTCCTTGTTGAGTACAATGAAAGCCTTTCACTGCAGAGTGAGAGGCTTTTTTTAATAATAACATAACCCTAATCTTTGGGGAATATTTTATGAAAAAATTTGAACTGCATTCAGCTTTTTCGCCAGCCGGCGATCAACCAAAAGCAATTGAAGAACTATTTAAAGGCGTCGAACAGGGCGATCCTTTTCAGTGTCTATTGGGGGTAACAGGTTCGGGCAAGACCTTTACAATGGCTAATCTGATAGAAAAAACCCAAAAACCAACCCTGATTCTCAGTCATAATAAAACCCTTACCGCACAGCTTTACGGGGAATTCAAACAATTTTTTCCAGACAATGCAGTTGAATATTTTGTATCTTATTACGATTATTATCAACCCGAGGCATATGTAGTATCGACCGATACTTTCATTGAAAAAGACCTGGCAATTAATGATGAAATTGACAAACTAAGACTAAGGGCTACCTCTCAACTTTTATCGGGTCGAAGAGATGTAATTGTCGTGGCTTCTGTTTCCTGTATTTATGGTATGGGCAACCCGGAAGATTATAAAAACGGCGTAATAAAACTGCAGCAGGGACAGCGCATCAGCCGAAATTCGCTGCTTTATCAGCTGGTCGATGCTTTGTACTCAAGAACTGAGACTCAAATGTCGAGAGGTAATTTCAGAGTAAAGGGAGATACCGTAGATATTTGCCTGCCTTACACCGATCATTCTATCAGAATTTGTTTTTTTGGCGATGAAATTGAAGAAATAAGCCGGATTGAAACCGAAACTTCTAAAACAATTGAAGCGCTCGATGCAGTTTCGATTTACCCTGCCAATCTGTACATTGCACCCAAGGAGCGCCTGAAAGAAATCATAAGAAATATTGAGGATGAATTGCACGAACACCTTAAATTTATGGAGTCGGACGGCAAATACGCTGAGGCGAAAAGACTGCGGGAGCGTGTAGAAATGGATTTGGAAATGATGAGACAATTGGGCTACTGCTCTGGTGTTGAAAATTATTCCCGCTTTTTCGATGGCAGAAAACCTGGTGCCAGACCGTTCTGCCTGATTGATTATTTCCCAGATGATTTCTTAATGATCATAGATGAAAGTCATGTTACCATGCCACAGTTCAGAGGTATGTACGGAGGCGACCGTGCAAGGAAAACCACTTTGGTTGAATATGGGTTCCGTCTGCCATCTGCGCTTGATAACCGTCCTTTGAATTTTCAGGAATTTGAATCCTTGATGAATCAGGTAATTTTTGTGAGTGCTACACCTGCCGAATATGAACTGGAAAAATCGGATGGTATTGTTGTAGAGCAAATTGTGCGTCCTACCGGACTTCTTGATCCTCCTATTGAGGTGAGACCAAGTATTAATCAGGTGGATGATCTTTTGGATGAAATTAATAATGCAACCCTGAGAAATGAACGTGTTTTAGTGACAACCATTACTAAACGAATGTCGGAAGAACTGGCAAAATATATGGCCCGCATGAATGTGCGATGCCGTTATATACATTCAGATATCGATACCTTGGAGCGAATTGAAATCCTGAGGGATCTTCGTCTTGGTGAATTTGATGTACTTATTGGTATCAATCTTTTGAGGGAGGGACTTGACCTACCCGAGGTTGCACTTGTAGCAATTTTGGATGCCGACAAAGAGGGTTTCCTGCGCAACGAACGCTCCTTGACTCAGACAGCAGGTCGTGCGGCCAGAAATTCAAATGGAAGGGTTATATTGTATGCCGACAGGCTAACCCCATCGATGCAAAAGATGATGGATGAAACCAACAGAAGAAGAAGTATTCAGATTGCTTACAATGAAAAAAATAGCATTGTGCCCACAACTG
>JBILRK010000093.1:0-6807 GCA_044372705.1 Saprospira sp.
GTCGTAAATGAGACCACGTGATGGATACTGAGTTATAATTTGTCTGAAACTCTGCTTTTGCTGATAAGATTCATCCCAAATTTGAAGTTGAAAACAACGAAACAAAAGGATTATGCCCAAAATAATGACAACAGCCTGCAGTGTTTTTTGTCTTGACTGAAACAGATCGTTTGACATATTTATACTTTGGGATTAAAAATAAATTGATAAAGTACAATAACAAGCATAGACAATAAAAAGCCGAAAATAACCCTAGCAAGTAGAAACCAACTCAAACTCAGCTCTTCGAGCAGAATTATCAAAAACATATGAATCAGTGAAATGACGGCGCTATACTTCATAAACCATCGTAACCCTAAACTTTTAGCATTAAGTGACTGTCCAACTTCAAATCCACCCCTTGGTTCCATAAGCCCGCAAATAAGCGGTCTTGCAAAAGCTATAGCCACCATTACCGAGGCATGAAGCCCAAAGCCATTGTAAAAAATGTCAACAGAGATACCCATTAGAAAACACAAAAAAACCAAAAGTCCATGAGGTATTTCTAATGGAAGCAGCATAAGAAACAATGGATAAATAAAGACATAGATATTTTTATACCCAATGTGTTGCAGTACTAAACCCTGAATGAGCAATAGTAACAAAAACCTGAATATATTGACAGCATAAACGTTACTAAACATTTTATTTTTTTATTTTTTCCTCCAGTTGTTTCAGTTCATTTTTCATCATATCATCTACGATGTAAACATATTGAAGGCTATTAAGATCAACTGATAAGGAAACTCCAATTTCATAAAAATTCGTTCCCGTTTGGTTCGAAAAAGTATCGATAGTGCCTATAAATATCCCTTCGGGAAAAATGGTAGAATAGCCACTTGTTACAACACTGTCTCCTTTCATGATTTTGGCATGTTTGGGTATTGCGTCAAGAAAGAGACGGCGAGAGTCCTTGCCATTCCAAACTGCCGAACCAAAAAAACCATTTCTTTTTATTTTAGCGCTTATTCTCGATTCCTGATGCAGGACAGACATTGCAGTTGAAAAATGACTCGATACTGCTACAATTACCCCCACAACCCCTTCGCCGGTACCATTTAGTACAGCACTTTGTAATTTTACGCCATGCTTGGAACCTCTGTTGAGGGTGATATAATTGTTGTTTCGGCTAACAGAATTATTGATTACTACCGCCTCCGTGTATTGATAGCGCAATTCGTCGAATTCGTTGAAAACTGTTCCGGTATCTGAAAGATTTGAGAATTGAGATTCAGGCAGGCGCATTTTTAGCAGGGCGTTTTCCTTTGCAAGCGCGTCATTGAGTGAAGATAGGTTCCAGTAACTCATCCATCTGTTTGTATAGTCATATATACTGCCTACTGTTCTATTTGCCGAACTGATAAAGGCCGTTTTTTCCTGACTCATATTTTGTGTAAAATAGAGGTAAAGGGAAAAAAATTCCAAAATCAAAAAGGCAAAAAAACCGCTGAAACGATATAAAAAAGCAACTATTTTATTCATAAAATGCACTGTTGCTTAAAATACAAAATGTCGGAAACCTTAAAACTGATTTCCAACATCCTGTACAAAAGCTCCCTTGGGAAATTAAATTCCCTTTGTGGGTTAAAGATTTTTTTGAGAAATCAGGAATGAAAATTTTGATATATTTTTGAGTGCAATACCTGTACCGCGAACAACAGCACGCAGTGGGTCTTCGGCAATATGCACCGGAAGTTTTGTTTTTTGGCTGATACGTTTGTCTAATCCTCTAAGCAATGCACCACCTCCTGTCAGGTAAAGACCAGTGCGGTAAATATCTGCTGCTAGCTCAGGCGGTGTACTTTCCAAGGCTTTCAGAATGGCCTCTTCAATTTTAGAAATTGACTTATCCAGGCACTGAGATATTTCGCTGTAAGTAACAAAAATCTGTTTTGGGATACCAGTCATCAGGTCGCGGCCATTTACAGCATAGTCTGCAGGCGCATTGTCCAACTGATTGATTGCAGCACCAACATGTATCTTAATTTGCTCGGCAGTTCTTTCCCCGATAAGCAGGTTGTGCTGACGGCGCATGTACATAACTATGTCGAAGGTAAATTCGTCACCTGCGGTGCGAATTGACTGATCACAAACAATACCTGCAAGGGCAATCACTGCAATTTCAGTGGTACCACCTCCAATATCGATAATCATGTTACCAACAGGCTCTGTTACATCGAGCCCAATACCGAGTGCGGCTGCCATAGGCTCATGAATAAGATAAGTCTCACGGGAACCTACATGTTCTGCCGAATCGAATACAGCTCGTTTTTCAACCTCTGTGATACCCGATGGGATACAGATAACCATGCGCATGTTGCGCAGCAGTTTGCGGCGATTTGGAATCATGTCGATTAGCCCTTGAATCATGCGTTCTGCAGCTTCGAAATCGGCAATAACACCGTCTTTCAGCGGACGGATTGTTTTAATTTTCTGATGCGTTTTCTCGTGCATCATCATCGCTTTTTTGCCAACGGCAATGACTACGTTGCTATTTCTGTCTACAGCAACTATAGATGGTTCGTCCACTACTACCTGATCATTGTGGATAATGAGGGTATTTGCAGTCCCAAGGTCGATGGCAATTTCCTGGGTGAAAAAACTGAAAAGATTCTTAAAGTTGAACATTTATATATCTTTGAATGGTATGATTTTGTAATGAGTTGAACATTGCTGTAAAACGTTCGCAAAATTAGTAATTTTATTGCAGAGTTATTAATAATAAGTGTGCAAAAATTGAATATATAATTACTGTTTCAAGGATTGCAGTTTTTTTTAATAATAAGGCTCTTTTAGTAAATCATAAATTGTGTAAATCTTAATTTTATTTCTTCGAATGCCAGAGTTGCATAATGATTTTATAATGAATTGTTTGAGGAAAAAATTATACATTTGGAGAGTCATATTAGGTGATTATTCTTTTCCTTTGCATTGCTTTGCATGTTGGGTAGGAATGGATAGGAGATGCGAGATATCAAATCTTGTTTTGATAAGATTTTTTATGTTTTAAAATTGAGGCTGTATTTGTTCAGATTATGGGAAAAGTTTTATAAATAAAATTAATAATTCATACATTTTTATGCAATCAAAAGCTTTTCATTATCTTTGTTTCCCGACCGTTTTTCAATCTGACACTTAACTAACAATTTTATTTCAGTCTTAGACCAAGACATGAGCCTACATAAATCTGACAAAATCAAACTGAATGAAACAGTTGACAAAACTGCTGTTTCGCCTACACAGGGAAAGTCTTTCCTTGAGCTTCTGCTGCATGAGTCAACAGGAGATGATTTTTCAGAAATTGAAACCGATATTTTTGCAGAGATAGCTGTCCCTGAAAAAAAGAAGCCTAAGAAAAAGATAAAATTTTTCCATTTTCCCAATCTGAAAGAAATTCTGGATAATTTGGACAACAATCAACCAGAAAAACCAGATGCTTATGTTAACATGGATAATGATAAATCGCTAAAAAAATCAGATTTAGTTGATTTGCAACATGAAGCAGCTGAAAGGGATGATACCGAGGAATTTTTAAACAGTATTTCAGACCGACTCAAAGATTTTGCTCACAAGGGATTGAAAAACAAGCAAAAAGATAGCCTGTCCTGGATGGATAGCAAGGATACATTAGAAGCTGAAATCGTAAAAAGTATCACAGAGGATAAAAATATTATTTCTGAAACATTGGCTAATTTGCTCGTCGCACAGGGACAAAGTTCAAAAGCTGTAAAAATGTATCAGGCCTTATGTTTGAAATTTCCGGAAAAAAGTATTTACTTTGCAAAGAAAATTGAGCAGTTGCTCAAAAGCTAACATAACTTCCTACAAAAAATTGATAATTAGAACATATTTAAAGTCATGACAATCTTATTAGTAATTCTTATTGCAATTGTATCTCTTCTTTTGATACTCATTATTATGGTTCAAAATCCCAAAGGAGGTGGATTGAACTCTGCTTTTGGCGGCACAGCTGAAGCTCAAAAAATTATGGGTGCAGCTCGTTCTACCGACATTCTTGAAAAAGCAACTTGGATTTTGGGTGCATCATTACTGTTGCTCACCCTGCTTGCAGGTATCCTGTAAATAATAAGTTTAGGAAACAAATAACAGAGGTTCGCAGCATCACCGCCGGCGAACCTTTTTCGTTGAAAGCTGTTTAAATTTAGGCAATTTTCCAGAGCATTATGGACGCAAACAAACAGAATACTGAGGAAAATATCGAAAAACCCTCCAAAAAAATTAATTCCGAAGGGCTTAAGAGGGGAAAACAATTGCTACGTTATCTGTATCCATACAGGTGGCCATTTATTGGATCATTGATTCTGTTGACTATTTCAAGCTCAGTTTTTTTGGTTTTTCCATGGGCGTCGGGTGAATTGATCGCAATTGCCAATAATAGATCGGAATTTGGATTAAATTTTCAGGGCATAGGTATTCTATTGCTATGTTTACTGATTTTTCAAGGAGTGACTTCCTATGTAAGGGTTTTGCTAATTACCTGGGTTTCTGAAAAAAGTATCGCCGATATACGCAAGGATTTGTATGCTAAACTCATCAGCCAACCCATTTTTTTCTTTGAGCAGCGTAGGGTGGGAGAGTTGGCAAGCCGTGCCACTGCCGATGTTTCATTATTGCAGGATGCAATATCCCTGACTTTAGCTGAACTGATTCGCCAAATTATCATTCTTATTGGGGGGCTTGCTTTTATATTTTGGATTGCACCAGGACTTACACTGATCATGCTGAGTACCTTTCCTGTTGTTATTGTTATCGCCATTATTTTTGGTCGTTATATACGTAAGGTTTCGAAAAAAAGGCAGGATGAACTTGCGCAGACCAATGTGATTTTAGATGAGACCCTAATGGCAATTTCAGTTGTGAAATCTTTTACCAATGAATTTTACGAATATTTAAGATATGGCCGTTCTATCGACAGGGTGGTGGATGTTTCTATGAATTTTGCCAAACTTCGAGGGCTGTTTTTTGCCTTTATTATAGCTGTTTTGTTCGGTGCCATCTTTTTTATTCTATGGCTGGGTGCAACCATGATTGATGACAGCCCTGGCGGAACTTTTCATACCGAAGATTTTATTCAATTCATCACTTTTACTGCTTTTTTAGGTGGTTCATTGGCAGGATTGAGCAGCTTTTACGAACAATTGGTAAGAGCAATCGGTGCGTCGGAAAGGGTTTTGGAAATTTTGGATAATCCATCAGAAGTTGAGTTAAAGCCCAATCAGCATTCTATACAGATAGAAGGCGATGTTGTTTTTGATAAGATCCAATTTAATTATCCTTCCAGACCAGAGGTAAAAGTGCTGAACGGTATTTCTTTTAAAGTAGAAAGTGGTAAACGTGTTGCCTTGGTTGGTAGTTCAGGAGCAGGTAAATCAACCGTAATGCAGCTACTGCTTAGGTATTATAAAGCAGCTGAAGGAAATATTTTGATTGATGGAAAAAAAATAGAGGACTATAATGTTACAGACCTGCGTAGAAAAATGGCCATTGTGCCTCAGGATGTAATTATGTTTGGCGGTAGTATCCGCGAAAACATTGCCTATGGCGATCATAATGCCAGCGAATCTGAAATCATAGAAGCGGCAAAAAAAGCCAATGCCTGGAATTTTATCTCAGAATTTCCCGAAGGTTTGGAAACAATTGTTGGTGAACGTGGCGTAAAACTTTCGGGTGGACAGCGCCAAAGAATTGCCATTGCAAGAGCCATTCTCAAAAATCCAGCTATCCTCTTGCTCGACGAAGCTACATCTGCGCTCGATGCAGAATCGGAAAGACTGGTACAGGAAGCGCTGAACAATTTAATGGAAGGCCGTACCTCACTTATCATCGCACACAGACTCGCCACCATTCGCGAAGCAGATAACATTTTAGTGCTAGACCGAGGTATAATTGTGGAAAGCGGTCGCCACGATGAACTCATGGAAAATGAAACTGGCTTGTACCGACAATTGGCCAATCTGCAATTTGAAGACAGGGAAAAAAGATAAATTTTCCAATCAGTTAAAGCCCATTTATTGGCGATTGTCTTTAAAAGCCCTTGTAAGCCGGTCTTTTTTCGTGCGGAAAACTCAATCGATACAAATTGTACATTAGCATAAAATCGATGCCATTTCCGTAGTAATCATTCTGATAAGGAAACCACTCTACAATACGGTTTGCCGTAATTTCCTCAGGGTGATGTACAAAAGTGCTTTCGCAAGGAATATTGGTATGGGGATAATCTCCTTGATAACAGTCTGATTTTTTCGCAGTAGGGATACAATTTCCTACCTTCCCATAAGAAGATAATATATCCTGCATGAGAAAGAGGTATTGATCAAAGGCATAATTATTTTTATTTGAAGCCTTTTTCATGTCAGATTCATCAATATCATGCAGCTGCATTCTGCACAGCGCATAAAAAGGCTCAATCCATGGGCTATAAATTTTACCGTCTTTTACAGAATTATCCAAAGGTATTTTATCAAAATCAGCGATTGTAAGCAGCATATGATAAAAACTGAAGTTCATGCGCCTCTTCTCATTGTTTCCAGAAATATCGATTTGCAAAGGTTTGTTGCCAATAATAAAACCCTGCACCAAGAGTGAACTAAAATTAAAATAGTTGCCATTACAAATCTTTTCGCCACATATATATTCCAAGGCGCCACATATGCCATATTTAGTAAAACGCCAGTCGTAGCCGCAACTGTTTACCCCTGCATAGCTGTCAGGTCGGCCCAAGCATGGTGTGTCGTAAAATGCATCGCC
>JBILRK010000094.1:0-6786 GCA_044372705.1 Saprospira sp.
ATTAATGGCAAGGATTGTCTGTTTTTTAACAGTTCATTAATATTTTTAACTTTTTGTGTGTGCGGCAATAAAATACAAGTGCTTGTATTTTTAAGAAATTCATCCTTATATTTGCGTGCCTTGTAGTTAAAAAAAAATTACCAATCAGTTCAAGTCTTTTACAACTTTCTCTGCCAATTTTAGTTAGAATGCTAAGAGTATGAAGAAAGAAAACTGATAAAACCAAGCCAAAACAACTGCGATGAAAAAAAAGGTCTATTATCGCTATAACGCCGAAACGCTTCAATATGAAGAAATTAGAAGCTCTTTCTACAAAAGAGCTCTCAAATACTCAGTTGCTGTAATTGCTGTTGCGCTTTACTCTTGGGTTGCATGGTCATTTGTAACACCTGCCGATGTAAAAGCCTACCTTGCAGATAAAAGTCAATTGAAAGATAAAATTACGGAAAGTAATAAAGAGCTCAATGAGCTCTCCGTTGAAATTTGTGGCATCAAAGAAAGAGATAATCAATTGTATCGCTCCATGCTGGCTATGGGCAGAATTGATGAAAGCAGTTGGTTGGGTGGCACTGGTGGAAGTATCAAAAATCCTGAAATTGCGCAATTGAGCGATTCTAAAAGGCTTCTTGAAATGGCAGAAAAAATGCAGGAAATCAAACATCAGGTTTCTCTGCTAAGTGAATCACAAGATCAATTGATTTCAAAAGCAGCCAAAGACGAACAAAAATTACGCTCTATTCCTACAATCAGACCAATTCCTTTTCTAGATAGACCATTGAGTAAACTATCTGGCTTCGGCATGAGAATAGATCCAGTGACTAAATCGCAAATGCAAATGCATCCGGGAATTGACATGGGTGCAGCTATTGGTACCCCAATTTTTGCAACAGCCGATGGTGTAGTCGCAAGAACGGAGTACAAAAGCAACGGCTATGGTCTGAACGTAATTGTTGATCATGGGTACGGTTATAAAACATTATACGGACACATGGTTGAAATTGCTACAAAACCAGGTAAAAGAGTAAAACGCGGAGAACTAATTGGTTATGTTGGCAGCACAGGTTATTCCACTGCGCCTCATGTTCATTATGAAGTTTTCAAAAACGAAGAACGTATCGACCCTGCTCCCTTTGTTACTGAAATGAGCATACAGGAATTCAAAGAATTGGTTAAATCTGTTGATCCAAACGCTGACATCAGACCAAAATCAAAAGGTCTTTACAAACGCAAATAAATCCATTTGGATTTTAAAGGTTAGAAAATATCTTATATCTTTGCAAGCAATAAGCAGTTCAATGAACTGCTTATTGCTTTTTTAGTGAATATCAATCAATTTTGTGAAAAACGACAAAGCAACAATTAGTCTAAGCGGAGCCGTAGCGGTTATTGCGGCCTGCATGATAGGCACAGGGGTTTTTACCTCACTTGGCTATCAGGTATTGGGAATTAAATCAGTATTTGCTATTCTTGTACTTTGGGCCACTGGTGGACTGGCAGCCCTTTGTGGAGCTTTGGTCTATGCAGAACTGGCAGTTCGTTATCCGGGTTCGGGAGGAGAATACAATTACCTCAGTAGAATATATCATCCTGCACTTGGTTTTTTATCAGGGTGGACATCTGCAACTATTGGATTTGCAGCGCCCATTGCTGCTGCAGCTATGGCATTTGGAACTTATTTCGGTTACATTTTCCCAGACATCAACCCTAAAATAACAGCACTTGTCGTCATCGTATTTGCTGCTCTAATAAACTTCGCAGGTATCTCTCTCAGTGAAATCATTCAAAAAGGTACTACCTATTTAAATCTGTTACTGATAATAGTCCTAATAATATGTGGCATTTCCATAACAGCAAACATCGAACACTTTAGTTTTTCAATTGGCCCTGCTGATTGGAAAGATGTTATGAGCAATTCTTTTGCCGTATCCCTCATATATGTTTCCTTTGCATATTCCGGTTGGAATGCAGTTACCTATGTTGCCGGAGAAGTAAAAGATCCAAGCCGAACGGTTCCCAAGTCACTTATTCTTTCCGTTATTCTTGTAACTGTTTTGTACATTTTGCTCAATTTTGTGTTTATGTATTCTGTGCCAATGGAGGATTTAGCTCAAAAATTTGACGCAAAAGGCAACCCTACAGGACCCATTGTTGCTGCTACAGCCGCCGAGGCAATTTTTGGCCCAATAGGCAGTAAAATAATTTCTGGACTAATTTGCTTGGCTTTATTATCTTCTGTTTTGGGTATGACAATTGCCGGCCCCAGAGTTACTGATAAAATAGGTCAGGACATGCCTGCGCTCAAATTTCTATCAATACGCAACAAGGGCGGAGCGCCAATTATTGCAATTTTACTTCAGGTAGCAATTTCTCTTACACTAGCAATGACAGCTGCTTTCGATGTGGTCATCAGATATGTAGGGTTTTCCCTTGCGCTTTTTACGACCCTCACCGTTGCAGGTATTTTAGTGGTTAGATGGGTAAAAAAAGAACCTTTGGATGCTGGACTTTATCGAATTCCGCTTTTTCCTATTCCTGCTATAATTTTTATACTATTAGAGATTTGGATGTTAAGTTTTACTATGATCGACCACCCCATTGAATCTCTGGCTGGTTTGGGTACCGTGCTAATTGGACTAGTAGTATTTTTTATTTTCAACAAAAAACAGTAGTATTATAAATCTATTATTTATTTGACAATCAAGGATTAAATCTTAAATTAAACCATGAAAAAGTTATCAAGTTTTGCTTTTGTTCTTAGTCTAACGACTATTATTTTTAGCGGACAGGCATGTAATACGCCTGCTGCAAGCGACAACAATAAAGAAAAAGCTGACAGCAGCAACAACAAGCCTAGCAGCAGCAATGAGCCCAAAATTGAAATCGATAAAAAATACAACGATGTTGCCAGGATCCTTGCAGGTATGGAAATTGAATCCAGTTCTGCTTTTTATCAGGTAACACAAACTGAAAGCTGGAAAGCTTATAAAAAATCGGCCGATGCAGGTTGGGCGGCTGCCGATGCCAAACGTTTCAATGCTATGCGCAGCTGGGCTGCTACCGAATTAGCAGAGCTGAATAAGGTGGAAGGTGATATCTTCTACCCTTTCTCAGGTCCTGACATTTACTATTCTTATCAGTTTTTCCCAACTGCAAAAAACTATCACCTTTTTGCTCTGGAGCCTGCAGGCAACCTTAGTTTTTTGAAAAGTGATGACGTAAAATGGGAAAGCTATTGCAACCATGTAGCTCAAACTATAGACGATTTTATTGCTGGTGGATTTTTCCACACAAAACACATGCGCGTTGACATGCAAGTAAATGGTGTGCTTCCTACTCTTCTCGTATTCCTGGTGCGTAGCGGCAATACAATAGCAAAGGTTGAACCAGTTGAAATTAAAGATGACGGAACTGTTGCCGTTTCTGAAAAAGGAGACTTTTCTTCTGTAAAAGTCGACTTTTTGGATGCAAAGACAAACAAACTCAAAAGTCTGTACTACCATTCTTGCGATGTTTCTGACGAAGGTTTTGCCAAACGTCCTGCATTGAAAAAACAAATTGAGTCAGTTGCTGTAAACCGTACTTTTACAAAATCGGCAAGTTACCTGATGCACCGTCCAAATTTTGCTCAAATCAGAGATATTATTGTTGCAAAAGCTCCGGCTGTTTTCCAGGATGACACTGCTGTACCATTCAAGTTCTATGCTGCAGACAAATGGGCATTTACCTATTATGGCAAATACTCAGGCCCAATCAAACTTTTTGAAGTACGTATGCAAAAAGACCTCATGGATGCTTACCAAAAGAATCAGGTAAAAGCCTTACCATTCTCTCTTGGGTACCACTCAGATCACAATTACGACAACATGATGATTTTCAAAAGAAAATAACAATATTCAAGGTCAACCGCTCGGTTGACCTTTTTTTATTGAGTTATTTGACATGAATTCATCCTAAATGACAGCAGTCATAGAAATATTTAAAATTTATATTTTTCTTGCCAGAATTATTTCATTGAATTATAAAAACAAAGCTTTTTGTCTATTAAATCAGAAATTAATTCGAGCAAGGAAGGCCTAAGTTCCTCAGAAGCAGCCGAAAGACTGCTAAAATACGGGTACAACGAATTGCCATCGGCAAAGTCAAAAAATGTATTGCAGATTGCCAAAGAAGTAGTGAAAGAGCCCATGTTCCTGTTGCTAATAGGCTGTGCAAGCCTATATATGATTCTTGGCGATTATATCGAAGGCGCATTTCTATTGTCATGGGTTTTCGCAGTTATCTTTATCAGCTTTTACCAGCATAGAAAAACAGAAAGGACTATAGAAGCATTACGCGAACTCTCTTCTCCCAGAGCAATTGTTATCAGAGATGGCAAGGAACAGCGCATTCCCGGTAAAGAAATTGTCCCCGGCGATGCCGTCTTATTATTGGAAGGTGACAGAATTCCGGCCGATGGAAAAATTATAGAATCTTTGAACCTGAAAGTGGATGAATCCATCCTCACTGGAGAATCGGTACCTGTTGAGAAAGCATTGGACGATCCCTTGAAATCTGAAGTTTTCAGCGGTACACTCAGTGTTCAGGGGTCGGCAAAAATGATTGTTGAAAAAACAGGCATTGAAACAGCTTTCGGCAAAATCGGAAAATCGCTGCAACTGATTGAAGAAAGCCCCACCAATCTTCAGCGCGAAACTAAAATCCTGATAAGAACGCTGTTTATGATTGGCATTGCATTGAGCATTACCGTTATTGTAGGCTTTTATTTAAGCAGGGGGAATCTTTTGAATTCAATTCTCAGCGGACTTACCGCAGCGATGGCCATACTGCCTGAGGAATTTCCTGTTGTACTTACCATTTTCCTAGCCCTGGGTTCAGGGAGACTTGCTCAAAACAGGGTACTCACCCGCAAGCCAAGTGCCATTGAAACTTTAGGTTCAGCAACGGTGCTCTGCAGCGACAAAACAGGAACCATCACCATAAACCGAATGCAGATTGTCAATATTTTTTGTGAAAACAAATTCGTAAAAAGAGAGGATTTCCACAACTGCAAAAATGAACTTTCAGAAATTTTGACAGCTGCTGCACAGGCATCGAATATCAGGGCAGCGGACCCAATGGACAAGGCTGTTTTCGACGCAGCAAAAGAAATTAATCATTCGGTAAATAATTACAGGCTAATAAAAGAATATCCGCTGCAAAAAGAGCTCCTGGTTTTCGGGAGACTCGTAGAACACGAAGAGCTAGAAAAGAAACTATACTGCAAAGGTGCGCCTGAGGCAATACTCAGCCTTTGCAACATGGAAGAAATTCAAAAAAACAGCCTCATGGAAAAGGTTTTGCATATGGCCAAACAGGGTCAACGTATTCTTGCTGTAGCAGTCCTGGACAATATCAATTCAGTTCCTGAAAACCTGAAGGCTAACAAGTTCCGCTTTATGGGCTTTTTGGGCTTTGAAGATCCAGTAAGACCTGAGGTGCCCGCAGCAATAAAAGAATGTTATGAAGCCGGCATCAAAGTCATTATGATTACGGGCGATTATCCAGCAACCGCTGTTAACATTGCCGGGCAAGCAGGCATCAGACATAACAACCGTGTAATGAGCGGTGATGAATTGAACAGTATAGATGATGATGAACTGGTTACTGAAATTGAAAGAATCAGTGTTTTTGCGCGCATTGTTCCAGAACAAAAACTCAGAATCATAAGAGCCCTGAGAGCAAACGGTGAAGTGGTTGCCATGACCGGCGATGGCGTAAATGATGCACCTGCATTAAAAGCAGCCGATATTGGCATTGCTATGGGCGGCAAAGGAACAGATGTCGCCCGCGAAGCAGCATCTTTGGTACTACTCGACGATAATTTTAGTTCAATTGTATCTGCCATTAGATCCGGCAGAAGAATTTATGACAATCTGCAAAAAGCAATGTCCTATATCATCGCCATTCATATTCCGATTATAGTTTTGACACTCATTCCGGCCTTTTTCCCCGCTTTGCCCATACTGTTTATGCCACTTCATGTGGTTTTTCTCGAAATGATCATCGACCCTGTCTGCTCCATTGCCTTTGAATCGGAAAAAGAGGAAAAGGGCGTCATGAACAGGCCTCCCAGAAATCCGAACAAAAGATTTTTTGGCATCGGGAAGATTCTTAAAAGTTGCCTAAAAGGTTTGCTGCTGGTCTCTTCGGTTTTGTTTGTTTATTTTATGACAATTACTGAAGGTCATAGTGAAAAAGAAATTAGGGCAATCGCTTTCAGTGCGCTCATTTTCGGAAATATTTTCCTTGTTTTAAGTTCCTTATCAAAGACACGTTCATTCCTTGCCGTTATTGCCGAAAAAAACGTTGCATTGTTACTAATTATAACTGGGGCATTTTCTTTATTGTTCATGTTGCTTTACATACCTTATCTACAGCAACTTTTTCGCTTCAGCAATCCGGGCTTATCTCATTTTTTGATCTCTTTGCTTGCTTCGACCGGCATTCTTCTTGTTTTGGAGATAACGAAATGGGTCTTGGGCAGGAAAAGGACAAGGACATAAGCAAGCTCTTTTGTTTTTAAGATTTTCAATGCAAAATTTGACTTGTCTGCGCTGACGCTGTATCTTTGTTTTGATAAGCGGCTGATTCATATCTATATGCTACAACAAAAGAGACAATGGAACATTCAATAAAAGTCGGCAGACATTTTTACAATATAAAAAGTGAGCATTTCTCCCTTGAATTTGGTGACTCAGTCAAAAATGTCAAGAGCTTAGAGAACCTGAGCTATTTTAGCAATTTGAA